>CALMAP010000046.1:4320-5398 GCA_937859825.1 uncultured Terriglobus sp.
GTCCGCGCCAACCTGTTGGAAGGCCTGGTCCGTGCCGCGTCCTACGGCAACGTTGGTGAACTCCAGGAACGCCGTCCCAGGATAAAAGGCTGCCGCCTCCTGTGTGCGCAGGTTGGGCGAAGGGTTCACCCACGGCACGCCGGTCTGGTCGTACCAGAGGCCGCGCTGGTAATTCCGCATCGGCACCACGGCGAGCGAAGCGCCGAGTGATTTCTCGCCGTTGACGAAGCGCGCGAACTCACCAAGCGTCATGCCGTGTTGCGTCGGTTCGAGCATGTAGTTGATGTAGCGTTCTGTGCCTGCGTCGCTGGTGGGCCCATTCACAACTTCGCCGCTGATGAGTGCAGGGCGGTCCAGCACGATGATCTCCGGGTGGTTTGTCGCTTTCGCCGCAGCTTCCAGGAAGTAGCCGACGACACTTTCATAGGTATAGAAACGCACTCCTGCATCCTGCAGGTCGATCAGAATAGCGTCGAGCTGTTCCAGATCGGCCAGCTCCGGGCGGCGGTCTTCAATCTTGCCGCCATAGAGGGAAATCACCGTAAGCTTCGTTGCGGCGTCTGTGGCATTGCCGATGCCGTCCCGGTCTTCGGCTCCCGCGATGCCGTGCTCGGGGGAGAAAAGGGTGATCAGGTGGGCCGAAGGCACTGCTTTGGGCAGGTCCGTTGCGAGCACGTCGATGGTCCTGCGGCCTGTCGAATCCAGGCCTGTGTTGTTGGTAAGCAGGCCAATGCGGATTGGCGCGTTTTTCTTCAGCGCCAGCCGGCGGAGCACGGCGAACTTCTCTTGTTCAAGAACATCCACGCCCGTCAGCACCGCGCCGCCTGTGGCTTTGTTGCCGACGACTCCGCTCTCATAGAGGTGCAGCGCTTGCGCAACGGCCGTCGCGACCTTGCCGCGCAGTGGAGTAATCGGCGCTCCGCCGCGTGGATGCACCGCATTCGCAAGCATCACAACGTAGGTGTTCGAGCGAGGGTCCATCCAGATGGATGTTCCGGTGAAGCCGGTATGACCGAAGCTGCCGACGGGAAAGATGAGTCCGCGCGGACGGGAGAAGGGCGAGTCCACGTCCCACCCA
>CALMAP010000047.1:0-3056 GCA_937859825.1 uncultured Terriglobus sp.
TCTTTGCACGCAATGGCTTCGGTCTGCGCGGCGCCATAGTAAACGCCGCGCCCCATCAGCTTGTCTTCTCCAGGTACATCGAGCCGGCACCACGAGACGCCGGTGGCAATCAGCACGACGGAGCAACTGACCTCACGTCCGTCGCTCAGGACGACAATGCGGTACTGGTTATCGAGCCGGATATCGGCAACGCGTTCCGTAACGAATTCCGCACCAAGCCGCTGCGCCTGAATGAAGCCGCGCTTGGCCAGTTCGTCCCCGCTAAGCCCTTGCGGAAAGCCAAGATAATTCTCGATGCGGGAACTGGAACCTGCCTGGCCTCCGGGAGCCTCCGGCTCCACGATGAGCGTGCGAAGCCCCTCCGAAGCACCGTAAACGCCGGCTGCGAGTCCCGCCGGGCCAGCACCCACAATCACTACGTCGTAGAACTCTTTGTTGACCTGTGTCTTCAGCCCCACCTTTGCCGCAAGTTCCTGCTGTGTGGGCTGCACGATGGCCGTGGAATCGTTAAAAATAACCACAGGCAGCTTTGAATCGTCTACGCCGCGCGCGTGCAACAGTTCCAGCGCTTCAGGCTGGGTTTGCGGATCAAGCCAACGATAGCCCACGTGATTGCGGGTCAGGAACTCGCGAATGGAGTGGTCCATTGCGCCCCAGCGCGTACCCACAACCTGCACGCCCTCATAAGGCGGCTTATAACCCTGATGCCAGCTCACCAGCAGGTCATCCAGCACCGGATAAAGCTTTTCTTCCGGTGGATCCCACGGCTTGTTCAGGTAATAGTGAATCTTTGCCGTGTTGATGGCGCGAATCGCGGCTTCCGTGTCGGCATAAGCTGTGAGCAGCACACGACGCGCATCGGGGTAGAGTTCGATCGCGCGGCTCAGGAAATCGACGCCGGTCATGCCAGGCATGCGCTGGTCGCTTAAAAAGAGCGCAACACTTTCATTGCGTTGCAAGAGCTGCTTGCAGGTGTCCAGAGCGGCCTGGCCGCTGGCCGCGCGCATGATGCGGTACTGCTGCGCATAGTGACGGCGAAGGTCCTGCACCACCGCTTCCAGTACGCTGGTGTCGTCATCAATCGCAAGAAGTATTGGTCTGGCCATGCGCAAGTGTAAGCCAGGCGAACAAGACGCGCTGACGAAACCTTCCTCAGTTTGGATTACAACCGCACGCTCCACGATTCAGAAGTGAGTACCTTGGCAGCTTGGCTGGTTTCCAGTGGCATGCGGATTCATGCATACTTGCACGTACAACTACAGCTTTGCAGCACATCGCCGATAGTGCGGAAGTACGCTGCTGCGAGCCTGGGGTTCAGAGTCTGTGACGATTCACGTAGTACTTGCTGATAATCAAGCGATCTTCCGCGCAGGCGCCGCTCGCGTCCTGGCCTCGGAAGACGGCGTCCGCATCGTTGCACAATGCGATACTCCCGAACGGCTGCAGCAGATCGCCGAGACCGTGCGCGGCTGCGTGCTGTTGGTGGCGCGTCCGCTGGTGCAGAACCTTGCTGCCCTGTACGAAACGGTGCACAACGCCGGCAGCAGGCTGGTCCTGCTTACCGAGCGCGAAGAAGACCTGGCCCCTGCGGAATACCCACTGGTGGACGGCCTGCTGTGCCGTCATACCAAAAGCACCGCGCTGGTGGACTGCGTTCGCAAAGTGGAGCGCACGACGATCTTCTTCTGCGCGAGCGCCGGCCCGCACGCGAGGGCGGCCGCGACGGTGGCGGCGGCGAGGCGCGGCAGGCGTCGCATTCGGTCATGTCTCCTGGTTCGCGCGGCCGGCCGGCCGGCGAGGCAGCACAGACAGACTCGGTAGGTGCCCGGGTGCGTGAACGCCTCACCGACCGCGAACTGCAGATCGTCGGCCACATTGTGCGTGGTTGCAAGAATCGGGAAATCGCCGAGGAGCTTGGTACCAAGGAGCAGGTCATCAAAAATTACCTGCGCGTGATCTATGACAAAACAGGGGTGAGCGACCGGCTGGAACTGGCGCTCTTCACGCTGCACCACCGTGTGCTTGCAGAGGCGGCGGCACGCGCCACCGACCCCGCATTACGCCTGCAGAACGTCTAGCTAAATGCCGTCAGGATGGCGCATCTGGTCGCCATCGTCGTCAAGCACGCCGACCTTCTCTGCAATGGATTTGGCCTGGGTAAACAACAGCAGGTAGTCCGCACCGCCGGCTTTTGAGTCGGTGCCGCTCATGTTAAATCCGCCGAACGGATGTGCTCCAACCATGGCACCCGTGCATTTGCGATTCAGGTAAAGATTGCCCACGTGAAACTGGTCCGCGGCGACATCGAGCCGGTCCCGCGAGTTCGAGTAGATTGCGCCGGTCAGGCCGTACTCAGTACCGTTGGCAATTGCCAGCGCCTCAGGAAAGTCATTCGAGCGAATTACCGCGAGCACCGGCCCGAAGATCTCTTCCTGCGCGATGCGCGCAGACGGGCTGACGTCCGCAAAGATGGTCGGCGGAAGATACCAGCCGTTCGTCTTGCTTTCAATCGCGGTGCCACCCATCAAGAGGCGGCCCTCATTCCTGCCGATTGCAATGTAGTCAAGGACGCGGCGATACGCCGTCTCGCTGATCACCGGGCCCATGGCGAAGTTGTCTGCGGGCTCACCCACCTTCAGCTTCGAGGTACGCTCGACCAGCTTGTCCAGGAACATGTCGTAGATGCGGGTGTCCACGATGGCACGCGAACACGCGGAGCACTTCTGGCCGTTGAAGCCGAATGCCGAGGCAACAACACCTTCCACGGCAGCGTCGATGTCGCAATCCACGTCGACGAGAATCGCATCTTTGCCGCCGAGTTCCAGCACGGTGCGCTTCAGGAAGTGCTGCCCCGGTCGCTGCTTCGCGGCACGTTCGTGAACGTCAAGGCCGACTTTCTTCGAACCGGTAAACGCAATAAAGCGCACATGCGGATGCTCCACAAGGGTGCGTCCCGCCAGTTCGCCTGAACCCTGCAGCAGGTTTACGACACCGTCAGGCATTCCTGCCTCTTCCAGCAGCATGAGGAGGCGAGCAGCGATCGTCGGCGCGTCTAC
>CALMAP010000047.1:3066-7618 GCA_937859825.1 uncultured Terriglobus sp.
GCACCCACGCCCAGCGGCAAATAGCGCAACCGGTTTCGCTCCTGCGGGAACTGGATCGGCGTGGTCGCCTGATCGAGACGCAATGCCTCGCGCGCATAGAACTCAAGGAAGTCGATGCACTCGGCCACATCGGCATCGGCCTCTGCATAATTCTTGCCGACCTCGAAAGTAAGCCATGCACAAAATTCCAGCCGCCGCTCCTGCAACAGCTTGGACGTGCGCAGAAGCAGCGCTGCGCGCTCATGTACCGAGGTGGTCTTCCACGTTTTGAACGCTTTCGCAGCAGCTGAAACAGCACGCTCGATATGCTCTGCCTCCGCTTCCTGGTGAATGCCAATCAACTCCGCAGGCCTTGCAGGGTTTGTGGACCGGATCTTCTGCGTTGCGGTAACACGTTCGCCTCCCAGGATCATCGGGTACTCGCGGCCCAACTCCGACGCAACCGCGCGAAGTGCTTCCTGCATGCCACGCTTCACGTCGCTCAGGCCAAAGTCCAGGAAGGCTTCGTTGCGGAAGGTGGGCAGAGGCTGCGTGAGCTGACTTGGGTCGGTATCGTGCAGCGTGGGAATCGCGTTCGTCGCCATGGGAGAATTTTACGACGCCGGACTTTGCTTCACCGCCGGCGCGGGTGCGCCATTCAGCATCTGGTCTGTCGCCTTGCTCATCTGGGCGGTCCTCTCAAGCTTGTCCCAACTGAAGGGCCTGCCATCAATGACTCGTTTCACGGTCTTGAACAAGACGACGGAGAACACCTGCCGATAGCTGAAGCGCTGAATCCAGATGTGCATCAGTAGCCAGGCGTCACCCTTGCTGGCGGGATGTTTGCGCTCCAGCATGAAAGCGAGTGCCGAGGCCGAAAAGTCGATAATCATAAATGCCAGGAAGTACGTGAGCAGCTTAAGAAAACTTGCCGAACTCGCCGACTCCGGATGGAAATGCCGGTCGTAGAGCCAACGGAGCGTACTAGCCACGAACATGAGGTCGATCAGCGGAGAGACCAGCGGCAGCAGGACCTGAAAAATGATGATGTTCGGCAGAGCAAACAAACCCATCGCGATGCGGGTACGCACCGCACCGATGTGCTTGAAGACCGCCTGCATGATGCCGAAGCTCCAGCGGAACCGCTGCCGCATCAGACCATTTGCGTTGACGGGTGCTTCCGTGAATGCAAGCGCCTGGTCCTCATAAATAACCTGGTATCCCTTCTCAAGCAGGATCATCGTTAAATCGGCGTCTTCCGCTACGGTGTTGGAGTGGTATCCACCTGCCTCTTTTACCGGTGCGAATCGCCATGCGCCGATCGCGCCGGGTACAACCACAACGACGCCGAAGAGATCCAGGGCGCGGCGCTCGAAGTTCTGACTGGTGATGTACTCCAGCGCCTGCCAGCGGGTCCAAAGATTGACACGGTTGCCGACCTTTGCATTGCCAGCCACCGCGCCGATCTTCGGGTTGGCGAAATGCGGAACGAGTCGTGCGACTGCGTCGTGAGCGATTACCGTATCCGCGTCGATGCCGACGTAAATCTCCTCATCCACGTAGTTGGTCAGCGCATAGTTCAGCGCTTCGGCCTTGCCGGCGTTTTCCTTCTTCACAATCACGAGCCTGCCGCTGGCGATGTCCGCCGGGTAAGCCGCTCTCGCCACTTCGGCGGTGTTGTCCTTCGAGCCATCATCGATCACGATGATGCGCATGTTCTTGTAGGTGGACATCATCACCGACCGGATGGTGCGGACGATAACTTTCTCCTCGTTGTACGCAGGAATCAGCACAGCGACTCGCGGCTGGTAATCGGGACCGGCAAAGTTCTTGCGGCGATAGAAGCGATCCATCAGAGCGAACAGACCGATGATGAGAAGCCGCGCGCTCATCAGAACGTCACCGACAAAGAAGACCGCCACCACGAAGTGGTTGAACGACGCGAGCCCGAAGAAGGCAATGGAATCAACCACGGCCAGCATCTTGTTCTTCCATCCGGTCACTCGCGGCATCACCTGCTCCGGTGTTTTGCCCATGAGTTCGCTTACCGGAACAAACTTATAGCCACGCGCACGCAACGCATTCACCAGCACCGGCAGCGCAGCCACGGTTGCAGAACGATCGCCACCACCGTCATGCATCAGGATCACCGATCCACGTAGATCGCGGCGCTTCTCACCCGTGGCGATCTGATCCAGCACCGAGTTCACGATCTCCTGCGGAGTCTTGCGCGGGTGCTCGTCCCAGTCGTTGGTGTCGATCTTGTCGCCCACGATCACATAGCCCAACTGCTGCACACGTTCCACGGGCTCAGCCTGATCGTTCGTATCCGGCTCCTGATCGATGGAGTACGGCGGCCGGAAGTACAGCGGCTGCACCCCAAGCTTGGCCGCGAACAGACGCTCCGTCAGATTCAACTGCAGGTCGACCTGCCGTTGCGAGATGTCGCTGATATCGGGATGCGTGAAGGTGTGGTTCCCTAACTCGTGCCCTTCGCGGTACACACGCCGCACGATGCCGACATTGTCCTCGGCCTCCTGCCCAATCATGAAGAAGGTGCCTTTCACCTTCAGCTTCTTTAGCACGTCGAGAATGCGCGGTGTCCACTCCGGATCGGGGCCGTCGTCAAAGGTGATCGCCAGCTTTTTCGGCGAGTAGCCGAAATAGTTCACGGTATAGGACTGCGGCAGAGCGCCCATCACCTCGGAGTCGATGAGCTTCGAATCGTCGTCGATCGTAAGTGTGCGGTGACCGCTGCGCGGCTTGCCGGACACGCGCATGATGTCGCCTTCGCCCTCGATATCGAGGTCCCAACCGGGAGGCACGTCCGCGAGGTCATGAACAGGGTTCGCCTTCATCGGCTGGTCCCAAATCTTCCACAGCGACTGGTCTTCTTCGCCCAGCCGCCACAACGCAAACGTCTGGATGCCGAGCTGCCGTGCCGCTCGCATTTCGTTGTATGTGGTTACTGCGTCAAGAAACCAAACCTCGTGACGTTGCTGATTGTCCACGTCGTCATACGTGAAGTGCGGGTTGCGTGAGACATCGTCCAGATCGACCTCGGAGCCGGAGTCGATGGCCGATTGCCACACGGACTGCATGGTCTTGTTGTCGGAGTAGATGACCTTTGGCGTGAACTTCGGAGGGGCCTGCTTTCTCCCCTTCACCGGTCCCGCGGCAGCAGGCGGCAACGACATCGTCCAGTCGTAGCCATAACTGCCGATCGCGCAGATAAGCTTTTGCTTCGGCACCTGCGCCATGATCCGCTTCAGGTTCTGAACGAACCAGTCCTGGCTGGCGATCGGGCCGGGGCCGCTATCCGTCTGGTGTTCGTCGTAATTCATCAGCAGCAGACCGTCGGAATTGGCTGCCATGAACTTCAGGTCCCAGTCGTCGTCCGCAACGGGCGTGTTGATGTAGAGGCGCAGCCCGCGCTGATGCATCTGCCCGTACAGGCTGGTGATCAGGTCGTGGTATCCCGGCTGCGCATCAGACGGGATGTCTTCAAAGTCGAGGGAAAGGCCGTGATAGCGAGAGTTCGATCCCAGCAGGCGCATGGTCTGGGCGATGAAGTTGGCGCGCGCGCCTGGGTCTTTCAGAAACACCCCGACCGTCGGCAGGAACGTCTGCTGTACCGTGTCGAAGTTGTTGACCATCGGAAAGATTTCCGTATTCGCGCCTGTGGTGGCGATCAGCCGCTCGACCTTGTTCTCAATGTCAACGCTGTGTACGCCACCCCGGTCCACCACGTCGAAGGTGCGACCGTCGATGGAGTACCCCGTCAGCTTGCCTTCGGGCGTGATGACGTGCAGCCACTCGGGAAAGAGCAGATCGATCTGCTGCACGTGCTGGCGCAGGGAGCTGTAGCTCGAAGCGTCATAATCCACGTAGTATGCGGCCCGTAGACCTTCGTCGGTGTTTAGCGGCACGTCTGAGGGTTTGCGGTCTGTTTTGCGATGTGCGGAGCGTGATTTCTTTGCTTTTTCGTTGGGAACAGCAGGCGAGTTCAGCGCCCGATAGTTGTGCTTCGGCTGCTCCAGTAACAATTCCGGCAGCGGACGAATACGGAGAACACCGATGACAAAGATGATGAAACAAATAAGGCCGAACCCCGCGCCCACGTCCAAGATGCGGCGGAGCCGCTTCCACCTGCGGCGTTTTTCATCATAGAAAATCGGTTTTTCTGCGGTACTCATTCTTTCGTATCGTATCTCCCGCGGTGCACCGTGGTTTGGACTCGTACAGTACGGCTGCCGTTATGATGCAAAGCGATGAGCAAGGTCAGCCACGCAGGCGGGGAGATCCGGCGAGGGGTATTCCCTGCCTGCATGTTGCTGGCTGGACTGTTGCTGCGACTTTACTTTGTGCACCGGCATAGCTTTCTTGCCGGTGATTCGTTGCTGTATCAGGAAATCGCCCAGAACTGGCGAGAGTTTCACACCTATGGGCTCTCCACGAACACTCTGCCGCGGCCGACACTGATCCGGCTCCCTGGATACCCTGCCATACTCGCGTTGCTCGGCTTTCTTTTCGACAGGTTTCTGCATGCGGACCCCGGCACGTTGCGCAGTTT
>CALMAP010000048.1 GCA_937859825.1 uncultured Terriglobus sp.
GCCTTGATGGTGTTGATCTTGTTCGCGCCAGCATCCTTGAGGATGACTGTGAACTCGGTCTTCTCTTCCACCGGTGCCGCTACCGCTGCGCCGCCGCCCGCAGGGGCTGCTGCTGCGACTGCTGCCGCTGCGGAGACGCCGAGGCGCTCCTCGAGCTTCTTGACGAGCTCTGAAGCCTCGAGCAGGCTCAGGCTAACGATCTGGTCTTCCAACTGCTGGATGTCTGCCATGGTAGTTCTCCGTTTGATCTGAATCTTGTGGTACTGATCTTGTCGTGCTTACTGCGATTTGTTTCCCAGCGCGATGCCCTGCCCTGGCTGCCACGTACCTTCAAAGTTTCCGATGCGCCAGACTGCGCACTTCGAAGGGCCGCGACGAAAGTGTTAACCCTCTGCGGGAGCTTCGGAAGCTGCCGCTTCCACCTGCGTGGATGCGCCTTCCTGGTCGGCCGGAGCCTCGGTCGCTGCCTCTGCCGCTGGTGTTTCTGCGGCGGCTGCGACCGGAGCGGCGGTGGAGCCGGCGAACTTGCCCTGCTCCACGGCCTGGTTCACCACCACGGCCAGGTTGCGGCCAGTGGCATTGATAACGGTCGCAAGACGCGTCGCAGGCGAATTGATAAGGAACAGCAGCTTGCTGAACAGCTCTTCCTTCCCAGGCAGTGTTGCGAGATTGTTGATCTCGCTGACATTGATGACCTTGCCATCGACAATGCCAAGCTTGAAGGTGAACTGCGCGTTGTCCTTCACCCAGCCGGAGAGCGCCTTTGCCAGCGCGACCGGATCGCCCTTGGTGTAGGCGACCGAACTGACGCCCTTGAGGCCGCCAAGCGCGCCTTCAATCTGCGTGCCCGCGCTCGCCTTGGGGGCAAGCTTGTTCTTCAGCACGTGGTAAGAGCCGCCCGCATCGCGGATGACTTTGCGCAGCTCGAAATCCTTGCTGGCGGTCATGGCAGTGAAGGTGCCGATGATGGCAGAGGTCGCGCCCTGCATGTCTGCCGCGAGTGCCGCGACCTTCTGGTGCTTCTTTGCCTTTGTAAGTGCCATGGTGACTTAGCCCTTAGCTATTAGCTCTTAGCCGCTAGCTGATAATGTGTGGCGCAAGGCGCCGGAATACTCTATGCAACCGATACTGACAGCCGAAACTGTAGCGGGCTACCTTACGCTTTGGCAGCCGCGTCAACGACGGCCTGATCGATCTCGATCCCGGGGCCCATCGTGGAAGACATATAGATGCCCTTCACATACTTGCCCTTGGCCGCGGCCGGCTTCGCCTTGACCACCGAAGTGATCACCGTCATCGCGTTGTCGATCAGCTTCTCCGGATCAAAGGAGCTTTTACCGACCGGGACATGGACGAGCGCGGTCTTGTCCGTGCGGAACTCAACCTTACCGGCCTTGATTTCCTTAACGGCAGAAGCGACGTCCGTTGTGACGGTGCCAGTCTTCGGGTTCGGCATCAGGCCCTTGGGACCGAGCACCTTGCCGAGGCGGCCGATGGAGCGCATCATGTCCGGCGTTGCGATCAGCGCATCGAAGTCGGTCCAGTTTTCTTTCTGGATCTTTTCAACCAACTCTTCGCCGCCGACGATATCCGCGCCCGCCGCTTCCGCCAGACGCTGGTTCTCAGCGGTGGAGATCACGGCGACCTTCTTGGTCTTGCCGAGGCCGTGCGGCAGGATCACCGTGCCGCGAACCATCTGGTCCGCATGGCGGGGATCCACGCCGAGGCGCAGGGTCAGGTCAACGTTTTCGTCGAACTTTGCAAACTTGATTTTCTGGATGAGGGGAATTGCATCCGTAAGGAGATAGGGGCGAGCTTCTACGCCCGCGCGTGCCTTCTCCAGATTCTTGGAAATCTTCCGTGCCATCTTCTCTTCCTTGTCTCCCACCGCCTGAACCTTTGGACAAAGCGGGCTGATGGATTCTTCTAGCCCAGCGGGCATGCCTCGCGTTGTACTTCACCGGTTTCCCGGAAACTGCAACGAGGGCCCCGCCCTTTGTCCGCAGTGCGACTTTCGCACTGAACCCATCCCGAATTGCTTTTACTCAACTGCTGCGGGGAATGAGTCGTTCGGCCGTGGTAATTGACGCAGCAGAACGCCTTACGGCGCACTCTGCGATGTATCAGAACAGTTGGCGGTATGAAACACGTCCAACTGCTTCTGGCACTCTTGCGAGTATGCACTGAAATCCGTTTTCGTGCAAGTGGAGTGGTTCTAGGAAGCTCTGATTAAGTCCTGCTTTCGGAAGGGCACGGCTTTAACCGTGCCGTAAACCGTTTGCAATCAACGGGCTTTAGCCCCTGAGGGAAACGCCTGAGGCTTAATCAGATGTACCCTAGGTAAAGATGCGGTCCAGCGCAAGAACGAATCCGGCCACGGGAACTTCTCCTGCCACTTGCGAGATATTGTCGAGATACTCAGGCTCACGTCCCGGTCGGTAGACCGTCACTGCCCTCTCAACTGGATCGACCAGCCAGGCAAGGAGAACGCCATTGCGCAGCCACATCGCCATCTTGGCATGCAGGTCCGGAAGAACGTCGGACGGTGAGCGAAGTTCAATAACAAAGTCGGGGCAGATGCGGGCGTATCGTTCCTGCTCGTCCGCTGAAATTGCATTCCACTTCGGCAAAGATACCCAGGCTGCATCCGGGGCGCGCATCGAGTGGTCCGGAAGCGTAAAGCCTGTGTTCGAATCGAAGCTGATACCACGTCCGTCTTCTTCTGCCCAGTTGTAGAGCATGGCGGAAAGATAGTTGTTCTTACGTCCCGTGGCCGTACCGGATGGAGTCATAATCAGCAGATATCCTTCGGGATCGCGCTCGACAGGATAGGGTCTGTGCTCCTCACCAAACCGGATGATTTCCTCATCCGTAAGCGGATAGGGCGGCTTGATGCGAAGAGGAAGCGGGAGGCCGGCAAAGGTGTACCCCATGGGTGCAGTCTACGCCGTCTGCGGACCTGTTGAGTGATATCCCAGATGCGCGATAGAGTGGTTTACGCACCCCATCGCGCATTTCCGTTCTGAGGAATCGCTTCATGAAGAAGTTCTCTGCCGTTGCGGCTGCCGCTGCCGGTCTTTTCACTTTGTGCCCGAACGCTTCCGCGCAGGCGATCCAACTGATTTCCAGCGCTGACACCCCAACGATCAACGCCCCCAAAGCCGGTATCTCCATGGACCTTGCAGCGATCGACAAGACGGCGGACCCGTGCACCGACTTTTACGCCTACGCCTGCGGCAACTGGAAGAAGAACAATCCCATTCCAGCGGACAAGACGCGCTACGGCCGCTTCGACGAACTGGGCGAGCGGAACCGTTACACCGTTTACAAGCTGCTGGAGCAGGCTGCAAACGCCCCGAAGACCCCATTGCAAACCAAGTACGGTAGCTACTATGCCGCATGCATGAACCAGCCGCTGGCCGACCAGCTTGGAACCAAGCCGCTGCAGCCCGCACTCGCACGGATCGCCTCGCTGAACGATAAGAAGGCGATCGCCAAATTGAATGGCGAAATGGAATTCGCCGAAGGAACCGGCTTTTTTTATGGCTTCGGCTCCGGGCAGGACCAGCAGGACTCCACGAAAGTAATTCCGCAGCTCGGCCAGGGCGGCCTCAGCCTGCCCGACCGCGATTACTACCTGCAGGACTCCGCACGCTTCAAGGAACTGCGTGAGAAGTACGTCGCACACGTGCAGAAGATGTTCGTTCTTCTCGGCGACACACCGGAACAGGCTGCCGCGGAGTCGGCGTCGGTGATGACCATCGAGACCGCGCTTGCGCAGGGCTCGATGGCCCGCGTGGACATGCGTGACCCCGCCAAGCGCTACCACATCATGACCCTGGCGCAGTTGCAGGAACTGACCCCTAATTTTGTCTGGAGCGACTAATTCAGCGCACAGCAGCGGCCGGTCACGACCCTGCACGTCTCAAGCCCGGGCTTTCTGAAAGCGCTGAATGCGGAGATCGATGCCGCATCCATTCAGGACCTAAAGAGCTACATGCGCTGGCACCTGCTGAATAGCAGCGCCAATTCCCTCGCGCAGCCGTTTATTGACGAAAATTTCGAGTTCAACGGGCGCACCCTGAGCGGGCAGAAGGAGCAGGCTCCCTTGTGGCGCCGGTGCACGCAGTCGACAGACATGGCGCTGGGCGAGGCTATCGGCCAGGACTGGGTCAACGCCAACTTTCCCCCGGCAGCCAAGCAGAACATGAAGCTGCTGGTAACCGATCTGGAAACCTCGCTGGGGCAAGACATCAAGAGCCTGGACTGGATGAGCCCCTCCACCAAGGCAGAAGCAGCCAAGAAGCTGGCCGCCTTTCGTGACAAGATCGGCTACCCGGAAAACTGGCGCGACTACGCCAAACTGGACGTGAAGCGGGATGATCGCTTCGGCAACGGCCGCCGCACCGCAGTTTTTAATCGCAATCGCAACCTGGACAAGATCGGCAAGCCGGTAGACGAGAAGGAGTGGAGCATGACTCCGCCCACGGTGAACGCCTACTACAGCCCGAGCAACAACGACATCAACTTTCCCGCGGGCATCCTGCAGCCGCCGTTCTATGACTTCAAGATCGATCCGGCGGTCAACTTCGGGGCGATCGGCGTGGTAATCGGCCATGAGATGACGCACGGTTTCGACGACCAGGGCAGCAAGTACGACGCCCAGGGCAACGTAAAGAGCTGGTGGACGGACGAGGACCGTACCAAGTTCAACGAGCGTACCGAGTGCGAGGCAAAGGAGTTCGACAGCTTCGAGCCCACCCCCGGAACGCACCTGAATGGATACCTGACCCTTGGCGAAAACACCGCCGACAACGGCGGCCTGCACGTGGCCTACGCTGCTCTGCATACGGAACTCGCCAAGCAGGGCGCAGCAGCCGAAAGCAAGAAGATCGACGGCTACACCCAGGACCAGCGGTACTTCCTCGGCTATGCGCAGGTCTGGTGTGAGAACACACGTCCTGAGTATGCGCAGGTGCTCGCCCGCACCGATCCACACTCCCCTGGTCAGTTCCGCGTAAACGGGGAAGTGCAGAACTTCGAGAAATTCGGGGAAGCATTTGGCTGCAAGAAAGGGACGCCCATGTACCCGGTAAACTCCTGCCGGGTCTGGTAGCGATACGAACCCGGGTGCCCCATTCTTTTCGCAGCTACATCGCGGAAGGATGGGGTTTTCGGCTTTCAGGGCTTCAAATCGTGTTCGAGTCCGACGAAGTTTGAACCCACCCTTTCGCAAAGTGCGCAAAAGGATGGTGCACCTGGACTTCGAGCCGCTTTCCTTTTTCCGGGCGGACCGTCCCAACCGCATCCGCTGATTTCCTGGTCCGGTGGCGTAAATTCACCCCGGCTCTTACAATGAGGGAGCAAGTTTTTCAACCCGGGTAGAACGACGGTCCGAGGGGCTGGCAGCGAATCGAGCGCCATCCATGCTGTGACACTCAGGCTCGGAGACGGTTGCAATAAAGGAAGCACAATGAAGTTTGGAAAAAACGGCCGGCTCCTGCTGGCTTGTGCGGTTTCGATTGCCCTGATGCTGGGCATGAGCGCGTGTGGTGGCGGCACTGTCGGTTATCTGTGGGTTTTGGCGCAGCAGACCTCAAGCACCACGACTCCCAACGTTATCTTCGGCTACAAGATCGACAACTACACCGGCAATTTGACCGAGATTGTGAAATCTCCGTTCCCGACCGGGAGCAAGGGCATCCCGGTCAACTCGGCAGTGCTGCCCGGCGGCCGCTATCTGTATGTGGTCAACCAGGGTGACGCTCAAAATTCTGTTTCTTTGTTCAGTGTGGGTGGCGACGGAGTCCTGAATTTTCAGCAGGGTTACGGCTCCGCCGGTAGCACCCCGGTATGGATGGATATTGGATCCGGTTATCTATACGTGCTGGATAAGGTCTCACCTGCGGTAAATGCCTCCGGTGTGGCTCCGGCGTGCGCATCTCCGACGAACTCCGCGAACAAGGCCCCATGCGGCTCGGTTGAGGTCTTCCAGATCAACTCCGATGGCACTGGTCAGCTCACGCCCGTGCTCAACACCACCATCAAGGTCAACAACCAGGGCATTACCTACTTTCCGGTCGGCCCCTCTCCCACGCGGCTGAAATATACCTCAAGCGGCCTGATCGTGGTGAATGGCGACGGTACCGTAACTTCCTTCGGCATTGGGGCAGGCGGCCAGCTTACGACCACCGCGAACAGTACGCAGGTACTCGATTCCACCGGTCAGAGCACTGTTACCTCCATCACCAGCGGCGGCTCCTACATCTACCTGACGGACGGTGCTAACAACCGTATCTTCCAGTACACGCTGGCAAACGGTGTCCTGC
>CALMAP010000049.1:0-1799 GCA_937859825.1 uncultured Terriglobus sp.
GGCAATTCCTGGCGCGGTTTGACGATGCTGCGGCTAGCCGTCCGCGCGTTTGCCGTTCCCCGTGTTGCCGTTCCCCGTGTTGTCGTTCCCTGTGTTGTCGTTCCCCATGTTGTCTTCCGCCCCCTAGTGTTTGTCATCCCGTAGCGCAGCGAAGGGATCTGCTTTGCTGCGAGATGACAAACATAAACAAACCGGTCTACGTCTCGTCCACGCGCTCGATCATCACATCGGTACTCTTCACCAGCGCCGCGGCCGTATCGCCTTTTTTCAGGCGAAGCTCCCGCGCCGCATCGGCCGTGATGATGCTGGTGATCTCTGCCTCGCCGATCTGCAGCACCACCTGCGCGAGCAGACCTTCGATCTTCACGCTCACCACCTTGCCCACAAGCTGGTTTCTGCTGGAGACGCGCCGGTAGCGCTCACGTGACTTTTCCGCGGGTTTCGCCTTGTCCTTCGCAACGAAAGGCTTCAACGCGGACTGCGCGATACGATGGTGGCCGCCGGGCGTGGGCACCGTCTTCAACTTGCCGCTCAAAATCCATTGCTTAATGGTGGGGTAGCTGATGCCCAGCATGTGGGCGGCTTCGCGCGGGGTAAGCAGCGGGGTAGTAGCCATGTGCCATTGTGCAACGCCAATACCTGCTTGACACAGCGGTGTGACTCAAAAGTGTGCACCCCCTGACACGCTTGCTGCCTTAACTCAAGCAACCTACCGCCGATGATGGTTGTGGGGAGACCTGCCGTGAAGATGCCGCTGTACAGGAACGGAGCCGACGTGACGGCACCGGCAAGCCAGGGAGCGGCTTCCGCCGTGATCTCGGCGCTTTCCTACGCGCTGGACCTGACGGAGGGCCAGCCGATGGGCCACTCCATTCAGACCTGCCTGATCGGCATGCGTCTCGCGGACAAACTGGGCCTGCCACCTTCGCAGCAGGCTGACCTCTACTACGCCCTGCTGCTCAAGGACGCAGGCTGCAGCAGCAATGCCTCCAAGCTCTTCCACATTATTCAGTCCGACGACATACGCGCCAAGGGCGACCTAAAAGATAAAGATTGGACGAAGACCGGCGTGGACAGCCTGCGCTACGCGGTGGACCACGTAGCCACCGGCAAGCCCTTTTTGGAGCGGGTGCGCACGCTGATTCGCGTGGCCAGCACCCAGCAGACGGACTCCTGCGAACTGGTGAAGATTCGCTGCGAGCGCGGCGCCTCCATCGCGCGGCAGATGGGTTTTTCTTTGGAAGTGGCCCTTGCCATTGCCAGCCTCGACGAGCACTGGAACGGCGGCGGCTACCCCATGGGGTTGAGGGGCGAAGAGATCCCCTTGCTTTCGCGCATCATGAACCTGGCGCAGACGCTGGCCGTATTCTGGACGATTGGCGGCAGCATCGCAGCCGAAAACGTGATGACACAGCGGGTGAACCGCTGGTTCGATCCCGAACTCGTCGCGGTTGCGCGGTCACTCTCAGCAACGGATGAACTGTGGCAAGGACTCGCGGACGAGAACATCTTCGAGATCGTTGCGGCGATCGAGCCGGAGGCTTTCCGCCTCTCCTTTAATGAAGAGCGCATGGACAGCCTGTGTCTCGCCTTCTCCGAGGTGATCGACACCAAATCGCCTTTCACCTACCGGCACTCGCAGGGCGTTGCGCTTGCCGCCGTTGCAATCGGCACGCGCATGGGCCTCTCGGAAACAGAAGTAATCATGCTCCGGCGTGCCGCGCTGCTGCATGACATCGGCAAGCTTTCTGTGCCGAACTCCATCCTGGAGAAGCCCGGCAAGCTGGACGACAGTGAGT
>CALMAP010000049.1:1809-6617 GCA_937859825.1 uncultured Terriglobus sp.
CCCCTACTACACGCTGGAAATCCTGCGGCGCATTCCGGGCTTCCAGTCCCTCAGTGAAGTCGCCGCCGCCCATCATGAGCGGCTGGACGGCAAGGGCTATTTCCGCAACTGGGGCGCGGACAAACTCAACATGCATGCCCGCATTCTTGCCGTGGCCGACGTGTACGACGCGCTCGCCGCGGCGCGGCCCTATCGCGATGCCCTGCCGGCGGAGAAGGTCTTTTCCATTATGGGCAAGGAATCGCCGCACGCGCTCGACCCGGACTGCCTGGAGGCGCTGCAGTCCAAACCTGTCTCCCTGCTGGAGCTGCCGGAGAACCCGTTCGCCTTTACCGCTCCCGAACGCATCGCACCCGCGCTCATTCCGGCACACGCATTTTGATTGTTGTTTGAAGGACGAAACAGGAACGCGACACACCCGTACCCCGCAGCCAGACTGCAAAGGCATGACACCACATGGATGCAGGAATGAAGATGAAACGTCTCGCTTACCGCCGCAGCTTCCCATTCGCACTTCTTCTCAGCGCTTCGCTTGGAGCGGCTTCGTCCGCCGCGCACGCGCAGGGTTTCTATTGGAACACCGTCTCCGCGCGGGCGACCGCCGTGGGAGGCGTCTACGTTCCCTCCGCGACCGCACCGCTGGATGCCATGAGCACCAACCCCGCAGGCCTTGCCGAGTTGAAGCGCCACGTTGTGGAGGCCGGCGCGACCGGTGTATTCGCCCGCGGCAGCTTCATTAATTCTGTCAACAACAACGTGCCCATGCGCACCGCGCCCGGTGCCGTGCCCTTCGGTGCATTCGGTATGCCGCTGCACGGTGGCCGCTTCGTAATGGGCTTCTCCGCGTTGCCGGAGCTCACTTCCGTTTCCAACTGGACGTATCTCGACGCGCCCGGTGCCCTCGGCGCGAGCTACGGCCTGCAGCAGAACAAGTCGGCTGTCACCGTCTTCCGCTCCGCCGCCGGCGTGGGCATGACGTTACATTCGCGGCTTTCCATCGGCGCGACCTTCGGTGTCAGCTACAACAGCAACCTGCTGCACTCGCCGTATATTTTCCAATCGCAGCCCGTAGTGAAGGGCCTGAAGACCCTGCTCGATCTGAAGACGAGCGGCACCGGTGTGAACGGCAGCGCGGGCTTTCTGCTGAAAGCCTCGCGACGCGTGCAGGTAGGTGTGGGATACCGCTCGCCGACCTATGTGCGCAGCACGGGCGTCGCTACCGGCAACCTGGGCGTGCAGCTTGCGGCTGCGGGACTGGGCGGTGCGCGGCCAGACTTTCGCTATGACGCGGTCGTGCACAATGTCTTTCCGCAGGGCATCACGGCGCACGGCAACGTGGCGCTCACGCCGAAGCTGTCACTTGCGCTGCAGGGTGAATGGCTGAACTGGAAGCGCGCCTTCAAAACGCTGAACGTGGACCTGAGCAACGGCAACAATGCGGACATAAATGGCCTGCTGAAGTCGTCGTCGCTGCACGACGAGGTGCCGCTGGACTGGAAGAACCAGTTCCCGGTGCGCGCCGGTCTGGAGCGTTCGCTGGGAGAATCCATGGTGGCTAGGGTGGGCTATGTACACGCCAACAACGCCGTACCCGGTTCCACCACCACACCGCTGACCGCCGCCATCTTTACGGACCAGGTTGCCGCGGGCGGCGGATGGCACAAGGGCGGCTTCGCCGTAGACGGTGCGTACGCCTTTGTCCCTACCGCTGCATCGCACACCGGCATCAGCAAGCTAAAGGCAGGCGAGTACAGCAACAGCAGCGTGCATGTGGGCACACAGGTGCTCACCGTGACGACCGTGTGGGTGTTTTAAGCCGACAAACCACCACAGGGCCTTGGCGCGCTTCCCGATTGCAATCTCCGACTTAGGGCCTTTGGCCACGGTCGATTCTGGAAGACGTAGCGGGCGGTTTTCTTAGCTACTAATTCCATCGCGGATCGCGCGTGATCTCCACAAAGTCCACTGCCGCTTTGTCCGTGCCGTCCGGCGTGGCCTCGAGTGTGATGGTGTCGCCCGGGTTCAGCTTGACGCCGTTCACCACAAAACGTGTTGCGGTGTGACCGTTCAGACGGGCATCCGGGCGATCAGGTGGGAGCGTGTCGTTCGCTCCCCAGTGTGCGGCTTCGGTGCCGTTGACCAGCAGGCGATACTTCGCATTGCCGGGATGCGTGTCGAAGTAGCCGACTTCGATGCGGTAGGGGTTCCCTTCACCCTGGAAGGTCGTGGAAAGCGTGCAGTGCGTCGCGCCGCACACGGCGGCCTTGCCGCCCGAGGCCGTCTCCCATGACGGCACGTCCACGGCGTGGAAGCCCGTGCTCCGCATTGTTTCCGCCTCTTCCCTGCCCGGGTGCCTGCCCACGTAGCCCAGAGTGTCGGTAATGCCGCTCACGCGCTGGAACCAGTCGTTGATGGCGTCGCGCCAAACCTCGGCGTGCCGCGTCTGAAAGACGAGCAGGTCATGCACCTGGGCATAGCGGTCTTCGTCTACCAGGCCGCGCACCGTCTCCCACTGATCCACTAGGTTCTGCGTTGCCGAAGCGCCCGCGTAGTGCGCATCGTAGATGTGCTGGATGACGGTCTTGTTTTTGTCTTCAGGATCATCGCCGCGCAGCCGGTAGGTGTACGGAACGTGGTGCATGAAGAGCAAAAGATCGTCCGGACAGGTGCTGAGCGACTCGTATTTCGTCGCAAGCTGCGGCGGATACTGCCCGATATAGCCCGTGCCGGTCGCCACGGTGCGGTCCATGCCAAGACCTTCGCGGTCCGCACGAATCCACTGGCCCCAGCCATTGCCGTCCGCCGATTCGGGTCCCGGGCCAAAGTGCGTACCGAGGATGTCCGTCAGCGTACCCACGCCGAGAGGCCCGGTGTACTGCTCATAGACGTGCCAGCTTGCGAGGTTCATCTTCTCGACCGGGCCGTAGACGCGGCCGTCGTTCGACCACGTCATGCGCGCCCACTCGTCGAGAATTTTGTCTGCAGGCAGTGCCGGGTTCCAGGCAAGCCGCCCGAAGCTGTACAGGTTTGCCATCGCCATGGGATGGTGCAGCCAGTTTGCATCCATGCCCACGTTGGCAACGCCGACGAAGCCACCCTGCGGCTGGTGGAAGACCCTGCCGGTGCTGATGTCACGCGCGAGGCCCGGCTGGTCGTCCATGCGCATGTCCGTATCGAACACACCCTTCCACATGGGCGCGAGATAGACCATGTGCCGCTGCTGCCCGGTGTATTCCTGCGTGATCTGCAGCTCCATCGTCTGCGAGGTGTGGCGAAGCGCGGCGATCAGCGGTGATACCGGCTCGCGCACCTGAAAGTCGATGGGACCGTGCTTGATCTGGAGGATGACGTTGGGCAGAAACTTGCCGTCGTAGGATCGGAAGTTGTCGTACCCGGCACGAGCACGGTCCGCCTTCAGGTTGTGGAAGTCCAGGTGGTTGTTGTAGACGAAGCCGCGGTAGAGCACCACGCCACCGTGCCTCATCAGCGGTTTCGCAACAGCGTTGGCCGCATCAAGAGGCGAGCGGCCGTACTGCGACGGCCCGGGCCGCCCTTCACTGTCGGCCTTCACGGTAAAGCCCGCAAAGTTCGGAATAGCGCGGTAGATTTCATCCACCTTGCCCTGCCACCACGCGACCACCCGCGGGTCGAGGGGATCGAAGGTCGCAAGACCACCGATGACTTTTGGAGAAGAAAGATCGACCGACAAGGCCAGCCGCACGCCCCATGGCCGGAACTGCTCCGCGATGCGCGCGAACTCGCCGATCATCTCCGGCGTAAGCGTGCGCAGGTCGGCGTTCACGTTGTTGACATTCACGCCGTTGATGCCGACCGAAGCCAGCAGCCGCGCATATTCTCCCGCGCGTTGCAGATCGCTTCGCACGTGACCGCCTTCGAAGAAGATCGACGGTCCGGCATAGCCGCGCTCGATAGAGCCGTCCAGGTTGTCCCACTGATCGACCCAGCGGATGGTGGAGGCGGGTGCATCCGTGTAGTCGATGGGCAGTTGCTGGTCCTGTGCGACCAGCGCCATGAAGCGGAACGCGCCGTAGAGGACCGCGCGGGGCGACCCGCCCTGGATGACCCACCACTGCCGCGCGTGACGGCGAACATGCACGATGCGGAAGCCCTCCACCGGCAGCGGCTGTTCGGTAAATCCATGCATCTGCTTTGCCAGCGCGGCTGCGTGAATCTCCTCTGTCGTGCCAAGCACGATGCTGTCCAGGTCCGGGTCGAACCGCTCCAGCAGCTCATCGGATCCCGCGATCATGTGGCCCATGCCGCGGTCCAGTTCCTCCGCAGCCGATGTCTCCTCTGGCGCGCCGCCCCGCTTCACGACGGCCCGCGGCATCTCGTGATACCGCGGCGGGTCGGGCGGCGGAGCGTAGCGAAGCCATGCATTGGCGCCTGTCTCCGCGTGGGCGCAGGCAAAGGCGCATGCGAGCAAAAGAACCCGCGTAAGCAAAAGCCTTCTCAAGCGCCACCATGTTCAAGCCAGGCTGCGTCATCGTTGAGATCAAGAGCTCGCCCTATTTCCGACGTGGCTGCACCTTTCCCGTGTGGTTCCATTGCGGCTTCGCCCAACGCATGATGCTCTTTGCTTCCACCATGCTTCGTGCATTCTTGAAAGGGCAAGTCTTCAGTTCCAGCAGGGCCACTCTTGCTTCGTCGAAAAAGCTGGGCTTCAGTATCAGCAGGGTCGCTCTTGCTGAATGGAAAGGGCACGGCTGAAGCCGTGCCGCTAACATACGCCGCAGGACGGGGCGTACGCCCCGGGGGCGGCCTACGCAGGTGGGGCGTGTGAGGGC
>CALMAP010000049.1:6627-6893 GCA_937859825.1 uncultured Terriglobus sp.
GCCCCTGAGGAGGCATACGCAGGTGTACATGGTCAGGCATCACCGCATAAGCGTGGAGAAGATAGTTCTCGCGATAAGCATTCCGCTTCTCTACCAACGAACGCGCGTCTGCTTCCGCTTGAAAGATGCAACGGCGCTCCCACGCCACGCTGGTGACGAAGAACGTGCCTGCTCCATAAACGCGAGACGGGATCGCCATGCTGTAACTTATGCCACCTCAGGGCTGAAGCCCCATTCCGTTGGATGGTTTGCGGCACGGCTGAAGC
>CALMAP010000050.1 GCA_937859825.1 uncultured Terriglobus sp.
ACTGGCTCAACGCCCGTAGTCGAATTGAGGCTGGCTACAGGCAGACAAAAGGTTCTCCGCGCTTTCTTCCCGGTGGCAGCACCATCTCCGATGCGTTCGTGCAGGCCGACTATTCCTGGAGCCGGGAATGGTCGGCACGGGTCTTCGCCCAGTATGAACGCTTTTTCATACCCTCTTACAGGGCTGGGAGCCAGACCAACGGCAGCGCCCGCCTGCAGATTACGTGGACGCCGAACAGGTCGGTTGAACTTAAGAAATAGATATGTGCCCGGTTCGTTCTCTGAAGGCATCCCTCGTGGAGCGGGAGCGGGCGAAAACAATAGGAACCGCCTTTACGGGCAGCTATGATGTGTAACGGAGTTCTTCAGGCAATGAGTACAAAGCAGCACGCGCTCCGTGACACGGCGCGAACATGGTCCAGGCGCACCTCTCGCTGCTTTCGGCACCTTTCTCTTAACGGTCTGCCGGCGCTCGCGTTCGCGCTTGTCGTGGTCTCGGCGCATCCCGCGTCTGCACAGAATTCTATGGGTGCCACTGCGAATTGCGCGGGCACGCTGTTCGGCTCCAGCGATTGCCAGCAGGCGCAGTCCCCAAGCGATACCTCATCAGGAAACTCGAACTACCTGAACGGCCAGAACATGCAAAGCATGGGAGACACCCAGCAGCGCACGCAGGGCAACAACGGCCAGACTTACGTCGACACGGCAGGAAATCAATGGCAGCGTAATACGTCAGCCAACGACCGCAACACGCAGGTGTTCTTTCCACCCGATCCAATTACGGATTTCCAAAAGCTCGCGCGCTCCTCTACCGGCGAAATGCTAACCGTGTTTGGGCGTGACATGTTCCAGCGCGCGCCCTCGACCTTTGCCCCCGCAGACGAAATTCCCGTCACCGCCGACTATGTGCTCGGCCCCGGCGATGAGGTTCTGGTGCGTCTGCTGGGTGGAGAGGCCGCCAGCGGCAACAGCCAACTAACGGTCGACACCTCGGGCAACATCTACATCCCCCGTGTGGGCACGGTCCACGTTGCAGGCCTGCACGCCAATGAACTTCAAGATCGCATCAATACCGAGGTTAATCGCGTCTTCCGGAACTATCGCATCTCGGTCAGCCTGGGCCGCCTGCGGTCCATCCAGGTGTATGTCGTGGGTGAAGCACGGCGGCCTGGTGCATACACCATCAGCGGACTCAGCACTGTACTCAACGCACTCTTTGCGTCTGGCGGACCGAGCGTGCAGGGCTCGATGCGCAGCATTCAGGTGCGCCGCGGCGACAAGGTAGTCACCACACTCGACCTTTATGACCTGGTGCTGCGCGGAGACAAATCGCGCGATATGCGGCTCGAGTCAGGTGACACCATCTTTATCCCGCATGTGGGACCGCAGGTGGCAATTGCGGGTAGCGTGCGCCATCCGGCGGTGTATGAATTGCGCGAAGGTGCTGACACAGCATCCATTACCACGCTAAGTGATTTGCTGATGCTGGCCGGCGGACTTTCCCCCACTGCCGCGCCCGGATCGATACGTTTGGAACGAATCGATCCCGATCTGCACCGGCAGGCAATCAGCGTCATGCTGGATACGACAGGCCGGGCTACCCCGCTGCGGGATGGCGACGTGCTCTACGCGGACCATATCTCACCCGGGTATCGGCAGTCGGTCACAATTCGGGGCAACCTGGCCAATCCAGGCCGCTTTGCATGGAAGCCAGGTATGCGCCTGAGCGATATCATCCCGGACCGCGAATCGCTGCTGAGCAATGACTACTGGCGCACGCGGAATAGCCTGGGCGTGCCGACGCCGCTCTTCGAGCCATTGGAGTTCAATCCGCAATCGCCGGTGCGCTCACAGCAGACGCGCCCCGTGACAAACGGCCAGAACACCATAACAAACCAGAACACGCAGTCGCTCAGCAGAAGCAGTCTCAATGCCGTACTGCCTCCGGGCGAAGAAGGCGCTTCTCAGCAGGCCGGGCTGGCTGCGGGAGGTGTGATCTCACGGGACACCGCCTTGCAAGATGAGGCTGCCAGCAACGAGGTCAATAATAGCGGGAACAGTAACACTGCGAGCAACGACGGTACAGGTTCAGACAGCAGCAGTATTCGCAATGGGAATGCCGCGGGCCAGAACGCTTCCGGAACGGTAAATCCGAACGCGAGCGGCCCACAATCGCCGCAGCAGCAGGTCTCTGGCATCAACCGCGTCCGCATTCCCGCGCCAGAGATCGATTGGTCATACGCCGTGATCGAGCGCCTCGACACGAACACGCTCAAGACATCGTTGATCTCGTTCAACCTGGGCAGGCTGGTGCAGAACCACGATGCCACGCAAAACTTTGAGCTGCAGCCGAACGATGTGGTCACCATCCTGAACCAGCGCGACATCCTGGTGCCACAGAAAGAGCAGACGAAATTCGTCCGTTTGGAAGGGGAGTTTGTGGGTGCCGGCGTGTACAGCGCGGGACCGAACGAGACCTTGGCCGACCTGGTGCAGCGTGCCGGCGGCTTCACTTCGGACGCGTATTTGTACGGCTCGACCTTTATGCGCGAAAGTGCGCGGGTCTTCCAGCAGCAGCGTCTGGACGAGTACATCACCCGTCTCTCCGCCGACATGGAGCGTGCGACGGCGGTCCGAGGTGCCTCCACGCCAACTGGCATATCCGATCCAAACGCTCTGCTGCTTGAGCGCAATATCGTGTCGCAGTTGCGTCAGCTTCGCGCTACGGGCCGGGTAGTCCTCGAGTTCACGCCGGAAAGCCAGGGTCTCACCAGCATTCCACGCATTGCGCTGGAGAATGGCGACATCTTCCGCGTGCCGTCGCGGCCCAGCACCGTTAGTGTGATCGGTGCCGTGTATGGCCAGAACGTATTTCTTTTCAATGCAGCCCGTCATCTTGAGGACTATCTTGCCCTGGCAGGCAAGCCCAATCGCATCGCGGACAAGCAGCACGCCTTCATCATCCGCGCGGACGGCTCGATCTTCAGCCGCGAACTTGCCAAGGGTTTCCTGTCGAACCACTTCGAGGACTCCCGCATCCATCCTGGCGATTCGATCGTGGTTCCCGAAAAGCTCATTAAGCCCACGGCGCTTCGCCAGCTACTGGATTACTCGCAGATTCTCTCGTCGTTCGGCCTTGCTGCCGCAGCCATCAACGTCGTCCGCTAGGCTGTAATCTGTCCTGCTCTGAGCTTGCATGCGATGCGAATGCCTGGGGCGCCCGGTGAGCGTGTGACCGCATGTAGCTGACCGGACGAAATAATTGCTTGAGCGGATGTTCGGGCGCGCCGGCCAGCCGATACAAAGAAAGAGGGAGCACACTTGCCAAGGCCAAAGGCGATACCTGCGCTCACCTCATTACGCTTCGGCGCTGCTCTTTGGATCGTGCTCTATCACAGCATGGTTCCTGTCGGAAGACCTTTCGATGACTTTGTCGGCCTTGGTTTCGTCGCAGTTCCCTTCTTTTTTCTTCTCTCAGGATTCATTCTCGGCCATGTGTATCTG
>CALMAP010000051.1 GCA_937859825.1 uncultured Terriglobus sp.
TTTCAAGAGTGTGTGGCAAGAGTAACAACCTTGTTCACATTCAGAGACTTTTTTGCGCTTCGAAATACATTCCTTAAAGCAGGATGGGATAGACCAGAAAGAAAACGATTAAGCAGGCGGCCATCAGGTCCATGTAAATCAACAGCACGACACCACCGTGATACCAGTTCCAGCTTCGCTGCATACAACGAACGGTGTCCGCCGTGCCGAGCGTAGCAATCATGAGAGGGAGCAGAAGCCAGGGGGTCTCCCGGTTCTCAGGGAAGTGAGAGAGACGAAACGCAACTGCAGTACTGGCCAATACCAGCATGGTGCCTCGCAGCAGGGAACGCCTGCGCCACTGCAGCAGAGCAGGTAGCCGGAAGGTCGTTCGTAACGGCATCACTGCTCCATCTCTGATCGTGTTCGCCTGCTGGCCGAAGCTCTATGAGCTACGCGGTCTGTTCCATGAGTTGCGGCTGGCCGCTACTCATCGCAGCAATGGATTCTCCGAACGGCGCACGCAGCAGACCGCGCTCGGTGATAATCGCTGTCACGTATTTTGCGGGGGTCACGTCGAACGCCGGGTTTTCGATGCCGCAGCCGTCCGGCGTCATCTGTTTGCCGTTGGAGTGCGTGACCTCACGAGCGTTTCGCTGCTCGATGGGGATACCGTCACCAGTGGCCGTCTCCATATCGATGGTGGACCACGGCGCTGCGACGAAGAACGGGATGCCATGCTCCTTTGCGAGAACGGCAACGGTGTAGGTGCCAATCTTATTGGCGACGTCGCCGTTGGCAGCGATGCGGTCCGCGCCGACGATCACTGCCTGGATACGTCCCTGACGCATCAGCGCGCCGCTCATGTTGTCGCAGAGCACGGTAGTTGGAATGTTGTCCTGTAGCAGTTCCCATGCCGTCAGCCTTGCGCCCTGCAGGTAGGGTCGGGTCTCGTCCGCGAGCACGTGAATGTCGGCACCGGCTTCCACCGCGGCGCGGATCACACCTAGCGCGGTACCGTAGCCGGCGGCGCACAATGCCCCGGCGTTGCAATGGGTGAGCACCGTGCCATGGCGGGGCAACAGGTGCTCGCCGATGCGGCCCATCGTGCGGCAGGTGGCAATGTCTTCGGTGTAAACCTGCTCCGCTTCCGTAACAACAGCGTCCTTGATGATGCGAAGTCGCTCCGCCTCCGGTTTGCCTGCGGTCTCCTGCACCAGCTTCTTGTAAAGATCATGGATGCGGGCGATGCCCCAGAACAGGTTTACAGCGGTGGGCCGTGTGCCCGCGAGCACGCCTGCCATCGTCTCAACTTCAGGAGAGAGCGCATCGACAGAGGTCGCGGTGGAACGGTCAACGCCCAGCGCCATGCCCATTGCGGCGGAGACACCGATGGCCGGAGCGCCACGCACGATCATGTCACGGATGACGGTGGCGACTTCCTCGTAGGTGGTGGCAGTGACATACACTTCTTCGAGCGGGAGCTTTGTCTGATCAAGGAACCGGACGCCAGCGTCGGTCCATTCAAGAGTAGGAATCATCCCCATCAGTTTACGCGGTCTCGCCTTATGCCAGCATCACGCGCAGGGCTCGATCCCGTATTTCGTTGCAAGAAATGCCTGCAGATTGCGTGAGACACAGCAGGCAAGCTCCTGCCAGGTGACGATACGAAGCCGGTTCCGCAAGTGGAGCGGCCGAACGGCTCGGTAGACCAGAAAGACATCCTCCATCAGGTCATTGCGGCGGCTGTCCAGAAAGACGGCGAAGCCGCCGCCAAGGTGCTGCGCGGCCAGAATGCAACGCAGCAACTGATAGGAGCGGAAGAGCATTCGGGAGCGCGGAAGCTGGTCGACATCGAAGATTTCGTCAAAACCTGAATACCGGTTGAGCAGCTCGGGTCGAGCTGTTTGAAAGTCGGATTCACTCAGTTTTGCTTCCACGTACAGCGGGCCGTCGTTCGTGTCCAGGCGCATGTCGAACTCGGTGCGATCGTCGTGTTCGCTGAGCAGCGGAACGCGGGCGCGCACGCCGAAGTCGGGTGGTCTTCCGGTCGTGCCCAGCAGCCGCGCGAGGCGGGGTGAGCGGACCGTCTGCGGATGGCAGAAGATGTTCATCAGCAGGGCGTCGGAACTTGCGGCGCAGTCCAGCTCGTGGCGGTGCCTGCTCTCAGCGTGGGGAACACGAGCGGATGCGGTATACGATTTTCCCAGGCGCTCTTTCCAGGCCGCATTCGCAAGAATGCGCTTGTAAGCCGCAGGGAAGAAGTTGCCGTGCGTGCCGTCATCGCATGGCGTGTACACGACGGACGGCGTCTCGCTCCAGGTGGTCTCGTGTTCGTACAAGGCAGCACGGTGCATGTTGCGGGCACTCAACTCACGGCGCAACGTACCCGATGTTCGTCTTGCAGATTCGGAGAAGGATGTCTCAGTCATGGGTACACGCACGACGCGTCAGGCGATGATAAGGCGAAAGCGGGTAGGATGTCCAAGTGCGCTTCCTTGATAAGAACAACCTAGGCGATGATGAGGACTGGTACGGCAACAGCGCGGCAGTCCGTT
This sequence comes from uncultured Terriglobus sp., assembly GCA_937859825.1. Taxonomy (GTDB): domain Bacteria; phylum Acidobacteriota; class Terriglobia; order Terriglobales; family Acidobacteriaceae; genus Terriglobus. The sequence continues at coordinate 2,538 of CALMAP010000051.1, forward strand.
GCTATGCGTGTGGCAAGGTCTTTCTTACCTCGCAGGTGCTGCACCGCAAGGGTCGCGCCTGCCCGCGCTGCGGCAAGTGCAGAGTGATGTTTACGAAGCGTGGCGTAGAGGTCAGCGAGGCGGCAGACCAGTTGTAGGCGATCAGGCCTGCTGCTTCAGTTTCTCCGCACGCACGTCGGCTGCCGTAAACAGCGTGACAAAGGGAGCATCGCCGATTGTTGCCTGAATGACTTCGCGACCACCCTGCTGCCTGTCGACAAGGCAAAGCACCGCGGCAACGTGCATGCCTGAAGAACGAACTGCTTCGATGGCAGTGATGGTCGATCCACCGGTCGTGCACACATCGTCCACAACAACGACGGATGCGCCGGGCCGGACATAGCCCTCGATCTGGCGTCCTGTGCCGTGGGCCTTCATGGTCTTGCGTACGAGGAACCCGTGCACCAGCGCTGCTTCCGGATGATCGATTCGGTAGTAAGCGGATGCGGTTGCGATGTTCGATACGAGAGGGTCGGCCCCCATCGTGAGTCCACCTACGGCCTCTGCCTTCGGTGCATGTTCCCGCACCGTCTGCGCCATGAGCAGACCGCATAAGCGGCCGCCATTGGCGTCGAGTGTGGTTGTGCGACAGTCAATGTAGTAGTCACTCTTTGCGCCGCTTGCCAGTGTGAAGTCTCCCAGGCGGAAGGAGAGACGGGCGATCCGTGTCAGCAGCGTTTCGCGGTCAGAAGAGGCCATATGCAAGTTTGGCATAGGCGGACTGGCTCAACGCCCGTGCATCTTTTCCAGGTGACGGAAGCCGTCCGTCGCGAAGAAGAGAACGACGAAGATAAAGCCGTTGTATGCAATGTGGACGAGCGAAGACGCTGCAAGTGAGTTGAGGCGAAGACGGACTGCCGTGAGCACCCCACCCACCAGCGTGAGGACAGCGACAGCATTCCATGCGCGCCCAAGCTGCGCGGCATGCATGACCGCGAACAGAATACTGGTCAGAATTCCGGAGAAGATCCAAGCCGGGCGGCTGATCGTGTCCGTGGTTCTCCATGCCTCACGACCTTGTTCAGTTCGTGGATGGCGCACCCAGTCAAAGGCGATGGCAACGCCACGCAAAAGGAAGCCGCGAAAAATCAACTCCTCGACAACCGGGGCGATGAAGGTGCCGAAGATTGCAACCATCCACACCGTCGCGTGGCTGCGGAAAAATGCATCGATGGGCATTTCCTTCGGCAAAGTCATGTGCGACTCGACCATCTGGGCCAGCACAGCGGTCCCTACTCCAAGCAGCATCAGCTTGCCGGCGTGCCGCGCAGCGGTTCCGAAGCCGACGTGCAGCACTTCATGGAACGGTCGTCGCCACATCTTTTGAAAGAGCGGAACGATCACTGCCAGAGTCAGCAGGTAGCCAAGCGCCTCGGAGAGCACCGTAGCCCCCGGCATCGCGCTGGGTGTGATCCCCTGCAAAGGCGGCAGCAGGTGCATCGCCTGGCCGAGAGTCAGAATCACGAGAGAGGCTAGAAGTACGGCGAAAAACCCGATCGCTAGGGCAAGCAGCGCATATCCAAGATTCGGCTGCCTTGGATGTATGGGGGAATATGTGGTAACTCCCCCGTTTGAGCCGGGTACACTCGTCCTGTGCCGCGCCTCTTCCTCTGCCTGCCGTACCTCTGGCATGTAGTGGCTGAGATCGAAGTCGTCCGAAGGATAGTTCATGCGGCACGCGCCTTTGACCGTGTCTGCTTCGGCCCAGTGCTCTCTGTCTGCTCTGCCTCGCGTGCGGCCTTCTTCGCTTTGCTCTTTGCGGCCGCCTGCTTGGCGGCGGCTTTTCGCTTGGCGGCGCGCTCTTCGGCAGAGGGAGCGAACTTCGTGGCGTTCGCCACTTCTGTTTTTACTGTGACTGGTGCGACATACTCGGGTGCGGACGCGCGTTCGCTGCCCGGGCGTTCCCGGTAGTGTTTCGCTAAAAAGCTGCCGGTATGCGAGGCGGTGATTTTGGCAATCTGCTCCGGGGTTCCTTCGGCCACAATGGTACCGCCGCCCTCGCCGCCCTCGGGGCCCATGTCGATAATCCAGTCCGCATTGCGGATCATGTCAAGATTGTGCTCGATAATGATGATCGAGTTCCCGAAATTGGTCAGCTTCTGCAGCACTTCCAGCAGCTTCCGTACATCGTCGAAGTGCAGGCCCGTGGTAGGTTCGTCCAGCAGGTAAAGCGTGCGTCCGGTCTGGCGCTTGCTCAGCTCTTTTGCGAGCTTCATCCGCTGCGCCTCACCGCCCGAGAGCGTGGTGGCAGACTGGCCGAGATGAACGTACCCAAGACCCACATCCGCCAGGGTCTGCAGCTTGCTCTTGATGTTCGGCACATCGGCGAGTACGGTCAGCGCGTCCGCGATCGGCAAGTCGAGCACATCAGCAATCGAGTAGCCGTTGAAGCGGGCGGAGAGTGTCTCCTGGTTGTAGCGCCGACCATTGCACACCTCACATAGAACGTACACGTCCGGCAGAAAGTTCATCTCGATGCGGCGCTGGCCGTCGCCCTGACACGCCTCGCATCGCCCGCCCTGCACATTGAAGGAGAAACGGCCTGGCTTGTACCCGCGTTCCCGCGATTCCGGCAGCATCGCAAAGAGGTCGCGGATGGCTGTGAACACACCGGTGTAGGTGGCCGGGTTCGACCGAGGTGTGCGCCCGATCGGGGACTGATCGATCTGGATGACCTTGTCCAGCTGCTCGGTGCCTGTGATTGCGCCGTGTGCCCCAGGCTCTTCACGGGAACGGTACAGCTGTTTTGCGAGCGAGCGATAGAGAATGTCGTTCACGAGTGTCGACTTACCCGAACCACTCACACCGGTCACCACGGTCAGCACACCGAGCGGAAAGCGGGCAGTCACATTGCGAAGATTGTGGCTGCGGGCATCCTGCACCACCACCTCGCGTCCGGAGAGTGCGCGTGGTGCGTCGTTCGAACGGATGTCGAGTTCGCCGGACATGTACCTGCCGGTTAAGGAGCCCGGTGTGCAGGCTACCTCTTCCGGTGTCCCCGCGGCGATCAGCGCACCACCGTTTTTGCCCGCGCCCGGTCCCAGGTCGAGCACGTAATCCGCTTTGCGGATGGTGTCCTCGTCGTGCTCCACCACGAGTACGGTGTTGCCCAGATCGCGCAGGTTCTCCATCGCGGCGATCAGCTTCATGTTGTCGCGCTGATGCAGACCGATGGAAGGCTCGTCGAGCACATAGAGCACACCCCGCAGGCGTGAACCAATCTGGGTGGCGAGCCGGATGCGCTGGCCCTCGCCGCCGGAGATGGTCGCCGCGCTGCGGTTGAGCGAAAGATAACTCAGGCCAACCGCGTTCAGAAATTCAAGCCGCTCGATGACCTCACGCTGCAACCGGTCCGCGATGATCTTTTCTCGTCCGACAAAGGCGAAGGTGCGTGCCGCTTCGAGCGCTCGTGCGAGCGAAAGCGCGGTAAATTCCGCAATGGATTTGGAAGCGACCTTGACGGCCAGCGACTCAGGTCGCAGCCGTCTGCCGTTGCAGGCGGGGCACTCCGTCGCGGACATGTACTGCATGTAGTATTCGCGGAACGAGTCTGATTTGGACTCTTCCATGGAGTCGCGCAGATAGCCGAAGATGCCGTGAAAGCCTGTCCTGCCTGCGTCCGCGCGGGAAGGGCCGTACAGCAGCAACTTCTGCTGCGACTCAGGCAGATCCTGGAACGGCAGCTTCAGGTTGATCTTCTGCTTGTCCGCAAAGAGCTTAATCAGGCGAAGCAGGTAGGCACTGCCGGAGCCTGGGCCCATGGCACCGTCAAGCAGCGGCTTGGACCAGTCCGTAATGGCTTTGCCAGGATCGAAGTCATAGATACTGCCAAGCCCATTGCATTCCGGGCAGGCACCATACGTGGAATTGAACGAAAACGATCTTGGTTCGAGCTTGGGGACGTTGATGCCGCAGTCCGGGCAGGCCATGGACGAGCTGTACAGCGTCTCGTCCATGCCGTGGATCGCGATGATGACCAGTCCTTTGGCCATTTGCAGCGCCTTCTGCACGCTGGCTTCGAGGCGGCGGGTGTCGGGCCTGCCGTCCGCGTCGTGTTTCAGCAGGATGCGGTCAATCATCGCCTCGATGGTGTGGTTCTTGCGCTTTTCCAGCCGCATGCCATCGGTAATCTCGATCATCTCGCCGTCGACACGCGCCCGGAAGCCCTGCTGGTCCAGCATCTCCAGCTCTTCGCGGAACTCACCTTTGCGCCCGCGCACGAGCGGCGCGTAGACCGTGATGCGTTCCCCGGGAGAGAGCGCAACGATGCGCTCCACAATCTGGTCGGCAGACTGGCGTGAGATTTCGTGTCCGCACTTTGGGCAATGCGGCTTGCCGACCGACGCCCAGAGCAGACGCAGGTAATCGTAAATCTCGGTAATGGTGCCGACTGTGGACCGCGGTGAGCGCGAAGTGGTCTTTTGCTCGATGGAAATCGCAGGGGAAAGACCGTCGATCGCGTCCACATCCGGCCGTTCCATTTGGTCGAGGAACTGGCGTGCGTAGGCGGAAAGCGTCTCCACGTAGCGGCGCTGACCCTCGGCGTAGATGGTGTCGAACGCGAGGGAACTTTTGCCCGAGCCGGAAAGGCCGGTCACCACAGTCAGGGAGTTCCGTGGAATGCTGACGTCAATGTTCTTCAGATTGTGGTGGCGGGCGCCACGCACGGTGATGTGAGACACACTCATGGAGATTGGGAGCGGCAAATTCGCCGCACTCCTAAGGATACGGCATTCCACTTCGCTCAAGTGTGGTCGGCTCGATAGCAGCAATCCACAGCCATGTACATGAGTTGTCACTTACGCCAGGAGGTTGACCGGGCTCACACTCATCAAAGCTTCGGCAGAAAACGACCGTAGCACGCAAACGATTTCTCGGGCCTTAGTGCCTCGCTCAAGGACAGAACAGCCGTGACCTACGTTGTACTCCTCTGCTCAATCTTTGCTTCGCTCGCGGGCGGCGTGTTGCTGGCGTACGGGCTCTGCATGGGAATGTTTCAGATTTTCCGCATCCATACCATGCAGGTGGCGCAGCAGCGTGCCGAGCGGAATGCGGCGAACGCACTTGCAAGCGCCTGTTAAGAAATTACTTCTGATTTGCCTGCTGCCGTAAGCGCTGGAGTTGTTCGAAGATCTGCTGCGGCGTACGCACGCCAGGTGGCGTGTCTGTGGAAGATGCAGCACCGTCCGACGGAGCGGATGGTGCTGCATACGGTAGTGGGACGTTATGCGGCGGCTGCGGTGCCTGGCCCAGATGAGTCTGCGAGGGACTGGTACGTGCCCCATTCCCATCCTGGCCCTGCG
>CALMAP010000052.1 GCA_937859825.1 uncultured Terriglobus sp.
ATTTGGGACGGTTCTTGGCTGCGCATCGTGATTCGGCAGCGACGATTCGACCTGTACACCATGTGGGTCAATGGTGTAGACGGCCAGGCGAGCACCCAGGTAAAGATTCGCCGTGTGCTGCATAATGGCTTCAAAATTTTCCTGAACCTCAGGGCTGTTCACCAACTTCGCCAAAGTCAGAAAACCGCTGGTGATCCAAACGCAGTTCGTGCGAACCGACGAACCCTGCATGGAACGGCCTATGGTTTCCAGCGCGCTGATGGAGTGCTTGAAGTTCTCAAAGTCGGTGTACTCATCGACGATGGCGTTGGCCGTTGCTGGAGCGGAGGGTGGCAGTGCTCGCAATGATGCGCGCAGAGCATCCCGATCTGTTGTAAAGTCGTGCACCAGCACCAGCTTGGTGTCGTTCAGTGCCATGATGCCGATCGGCTGATCCCGTCCGTGTTCACTTGCCAGAAAGCTGTCGAGACGCTTGCGGGCAAACGCCAGATCGAAGAACTTGACGTTCACCTGATCGAGAAGGATAAGCGTACGCATCCGTGGGGCAGCTTGTGGCGCGGGCGTTTGTGAGGCAGCCTTGCCCGCCTGCATAGGAGTGGTTGACGATATCGTCGCTTCGGCGGCCCCATTTGCTGTGGGCGTCTCGATCATGTGTGACGACTGCTCGACGCCATCTTCTTTCACTATGAAGTCGCCGGGGGCAACATTGCGCACAGTCCGGCCGTTCCTGTCCGTCACCACGATATCCAGCAGGACGTCGCGTGCGGTGGAGCGGAGCGCGGGCACGTCTCCTGCGACGGCGCTGTAATCCCCCTCCGCTGGAGGAGCCTGGGCGGGAGCCGTGCTCGCGCATACTCCGATGCAACAGGCTGCAAGAAGCAACTCGCCCAAAAGCTTCGACGTCTTGCCAAATTGACGGCTTTGCATAAATCTCCTAATTGCTTCATGGTGTGTACCGCGAGTTTGGGAGCAAGTAAGCTGCGCTGAGGACTCAGGCCATCCTGGAAAGAGTGGTCAGAGTGAAGGGCACCCGAGCTCGAGCTCTTATGGACTGGCGACAAGACTATAGAACTGCAGTTCCCGGGAACCTGCCACGACCAGAGCGTCGCCGCCCGGGGAGAGCGCGTACGTATCGCGTCCGATTGCGAAGTCTTTGGTGCGAATGACGGCAATGGAGTGGCCATCGCTGTTGCGGTAGACTCCGACATCTTCCCGCACCAGATCGTCACGGCTGAACATCTTCCCATCGGACATGGCACGGTTCGCGTGTACCAGCCGGACGGCAAATGCGTTCGCGCTCGCTTCGTCTGAAGTTTGCATCACTTCGTCGGACGGGGAATCGGCCTTCATCACCGCTCGTCCATCAGGGCGCAGCATGCGATACCAGTGACCGCCCGTGGTGCTGCAGCCTACGACAAAGATCATGCCGGCGTCCGGGATGGAAAGCTGCGGTCTGCATGCAGACTTCAGAGATGACACGACTCGTTCACGGCGACTCCACTCATAGACGCTCAGCTTCCAATGATCTGTACCCTGCTTTGACATACGCAACTCGCCATCATCCGTCAGCATAGGTGCAGGGCTGCGGGTGGTGCGTTCCGTTTCTGCAATCAGGTTAAGAGAACGATCCAGCACTTTGACTTCCACCGGCTCTTCGGGCTCTTCAGCAAGGTCCTGCGCCAGCCGGTCTCGCACCTCCTCGCTGTACCGCTCCCGTACCGTGCCTACGACGATCCGGTCGCCAGAGGGGGACGCTTCCACGAATGCGATGCGGCCATGCACGCGCAGGCTGTGCAGCGGCTGCAGACTGCTGCCGAGTAACTGGAGTTCGTGACCGATGTGCACAAGCACATGGCCACGACCGGCGCGCCAAAGGTAGGCTGCGTTGCCGCGCGTCTTCCATTCCACAATCCGCTTGATTGCAAGCGTATGGGAATCGATCAGAACTGCCCGAATCGTTCTCGCGCCATCCTCGGCATGCGTGTCATGCTCGCGCAGAAAATGCGGATCGAACGTGCACAACAGAGTGTCTGCGTCGAGATACGTCAGAGTCGTTTCACGGTTGAAGTCTGTCCGCAGTTGCTTGTCGTGAGGCAGGTAGCGCAAATTGCGCAGGGAGAGCAAACGGGCGTTCGCCACTCCTCCGATTTCAGATGGCCTTGCCTGACTACAGTGGTCGGAACATATCTCACTCTGGTCAAAAGATTCAGAGCCGGCCCTCACAGCGGGAGGGGAGACACCAACTGTGGCAGCCAGCGGGCTTCGCTGCAGCAGATCCGCCTGTTTCGCAGTGGGCACAGTGCGGCCATCTGGAGCAAGCAGTAGCACCGTTCCACGTTCCAGCCGCACGTCACGGTGTTTGTCGGCGATAACGCTGCCGCCGTTTGGACCAGGGTCAACGCCAAGTGTGATGTTGGGCAGGTGGATCACATCGCCCCTGCGTGCGGAGGCGGGCAGGCCTGCCTGCAAAGGTTGCGCAGCATAGTTGTTGAGGTCGGAAGCAGAACTGACACTCCGCAACGCACCCGATTTCGTGCCGGGTGCTCCGATCGCCAGACCTGGCACATCTGCAAGCGGAGGCGCCTCTGTTACACCGGACTGACCTGCAGGCACGTCGAGAGGAGCTGCTAGGGCAACGATCTGAAGCGCAATTGGCGAGGAGGGACGTCGATTGCAATCGGCGGAGGAAAACGCCACCTCGACCCTGGAAAGCGGACTGGTTTTCGTGTGGCGCTCCATCGCTACCACGTGACCCTGCACCACGCTGCCTGCCGGCAAGCTACAGTCAGGGCCTTTCCACGGCTGCAGCACCTGAGCCACTACAAGGGAGCCAACAGAGAGGCGAGTCACGTCAAGAGGCGCGGTCGTTTTGGCGAAGAGCGGGATCGCCAGCGTCGTTTGCGCGAGGAGAGGCAGCCCGGCGGAAGCCAGAGCGAAACCTAGGCGCAGTGCAAGGGACCAAGTCATGGGCCAAAGAAGCATACTCCCTGTGGAGTCGCGCAGTACAGGTGATATTGCCACAACTGGAGTAGCCTTCCTTTAAATTCGGCGGCTCTGCTAGTGAGCCAGCAACAGCAGAGGTACAAACGTCTTACGCGGTTCATTGCCTGCTACGGTTCGATGTGTGACCCACGAGTCGAACGGTAAGCCAGTGGTTCGCGCCTGTTGTTTCGTTATGCAGAATGTGCGCGAGTGCGTCGTTCGTGGATACGACGGCATCCAGGCGGTCATCATTATCCAGATCGCCCACGGCGAGCCTGCGGCAGACCCATAACTGCTGGAAAGCCTCACCCCGCATTCCGCGAAACGTCAACGAACTTACCTTTACCTATATTGTGAGCCAGTAACATGGCTCCTTGTAATGGAGTTGTGGGTGACTCCATTACAAGGTGTCCAGGTCATGTCCCTGCGCCACTAGCAGGTCCTTCAAACCGTTGTTACGTCAGTTCTTGCTCGCACCTCCGAGAAGGAGCCGTCGCCATTGTTGAGATAGACCAAAGGCGGTATTACCGGATCGTCGGCAGTCCCTGCAGAACTTTTCCGGGGTGTCGTCGCGCAAAAAATGGGTGCGAATTACGAGCGCATCGACCGACTTACTTATTGGGCGAACGGGACCTGCAGGATCGTGACGCTTGCATTGGGAAAGCGATGCATCAGCTTTCCACCAGGGTCGAGTGCCGCCGTCTCATTCCGGGGCGTGATGCGATTCGGATCTTCCTCATCGTTCTCGTTCAGAATATTGTCGCCGGTCAGTGTGGAGATACTCACCGTCCCTTTGACCTTTTTGGACAGGCTACTCAGATCTATCTCGCCCTGCATGTCTGCCGTAAGATGCGTGTTTACACAGGCCACAATCAATTTCGTACTGTCTTCCGGCTCGGCGGCTACGCAGTCGAGGTAGGGCACATGCTCAATGGTGGGCAGGCGGGTCACACCCTTTGTTCTCGAATAGGGGGGGCCATCAGAAGCAAGGGTAAGAAGACGCCGCGGGCCCGCCTGGGAGTACTGCCGCAGCACCCAGTAGGCGGGCGCACCGTACACCTGAGCTCGCTTTTTCCAGATTCCGCCGAACTCCAAAATACCCGTCATGTCTGAGATGGAGACAACGTCAGAGTTCCGCATCACCATGTTGAGGAAACTACCCGCAAACAGGGCACCTCCGAGGTTTGAGAAGTTAGGCCCCGTGCGCCCGTCCGAGATCATGAGCCACTCCGTAAACGCGACACGGACACCCTTGTGGCCTGCGGCTGCTGCCTGCTGCTGGATCTGGTGCATGCGCGGGCCGAGCCCCCATGGCAGGGCAAGTGAGGCCATGGTGCGGAACTCGCTGGTTGCATGAGGTTGCTGCACGCGGTCGTTCACCACAAAGTGTGTGGACAGGAAATCGAACGTGCCAACCGGGTTGGTGAGCTGCCGTGCGTTCCAGTCGGGAAAAAAATCCTCATCGCCACCCGTGGCGATGAGCCGCGCCTGCGGATCGGCGCTCCGCAGAGCTTTGCTGTTTGCCAGTGTGACTGCTGCAATGC
>CALMAP010000053.1 GCA_937859825.1 uncultured Terriglobus sp.
GAACAGGTCGAAACGGGTCTGAGGAGCGGCGTGCGCGGAGCACACGGCGGCAGACAGGGAAAGCACCGTTGCGGCTACAGCGGCAGCAGCAGGAAGAAGAGGGCGGAACAACGTCAGCTTCAACAGCAAAACCTCACCGCAACAGTTTATCTGAGCGGCACGGCTTCTCCCGCCAATTTCGAGGATGCCTGCGGGCACAACGATCGATCAGGAGAGACAATCAGCCGGCCTGCGTGGGTGACGGCAGCGGAGCCACCTGCAGCACCTTGCCCTGAAACTGCTGCACCGTCACACACTCCCCTACCGCAAGAAAGGACTTGTCTGAGGAAAGGGTGGCGTTCCAAAGCTCTCCCCGTACCAGCACTTGCCCTGCGGGATCGAGCGGGGTTTGGGCGACGCCGAGCCAGCCGATCATGGCTTCTGCCCCGATGCGGACCTTGGCGCGCTTCGCGCGCACGCCCAGCAAGAGCAGTCCTGCCGTAATGCCGCCGAAACCGATGGCCGCACACACGGCCGTGCTCCAGTCCACCTCAAGCTCGGGAATGGGACCCCGCACCAGCAGCCTGAGACCGAATACCAGAGAGATAACGCTGAGAACACCATACGTGCTGCCCTTCTCGAATGTGGCTTCTGCGAACAGCATGCCGACAGAAACTCCCAGAAGCGTCACACCTTCCCAGCGCAGCGGCATGTTGTGGAAGGCATAGAACGACAGCAGCACAAGCAGCAGCCCGAATGCCCCGGGAAGCACGCTTCCAGGCGTATTGATCTCCAAATAGACGAGCAGGGAACCCAGCGTAAGCAGCAGCACGGTAAGGTCGGGGTTCATCACCGCGCGCATCAGGTGGTCGCCGATTGCCGGAGGCATGGGCCTCAAGCCGAAGTTCTGTAACTGCAGTCGTTTAGGCTGGCCGTTGACCACAACCTGCTTGCCATCCAGACTGCTCAGCACGCGCTCTGGAGTGTTGGCAAGAACGTCGACCAACCCGGCGTCTCGCGCGTCTTCGGCAGAAAGGCCGGAGCCGTTCTCAAGTAGAGCTGCAGGCAATGTGACCTTGCGCCCCTGCATGCGGCGCTGCTCCTGCACGTCGGCAAGCATTTCGCGATGCAGCGGCAAAGGCGCATGGTTGCGCCATGACCAGAGAGATGCCGACCGAGATGGACGCAATACGCTGTAGGGATGCATGGCGCTTGCGGCCCCCGCATTCAGCAGCAGCAGCGCCTCTCCCGCAACCTCGGTCCGCGGGGCCCCTGCGTAGACGATGATGGGGGCCGCCGAATGCCGGATGGAGAGCGCCATCGCCGCAGCGCTCTCAGGAAGGCCTCCAGGTGAACTCAGGTTGATCAGGATGGCTGCAGGCCTCAGGCGGTTGGCGTCATCGAGGCTTTTTTGCAGCGCCTTCGCGCTGACTGGCTGCAATGTATTCCGAAGTGTCAATTCGACGACACGCGGCTGTTCCTGCGGTGACGTGACGCCTGAGGCGCCGGCAGTTACAGGCAGAGAGTGATAGAGAAGCGTGGCAGCGGCCGCGAAGAAGACCATCCATGTGGCACGAACAAAGTTCATGGAAGGGTCTGTCCCCGAGCCTTGAGGGTGTCACGCAGCGCTGCCGCAGCCGTGTTCTTCGGCTCCAGTTTCAGCGCATTGCCCACGTCGGATGCGCTTACCGCCAGTTGTTTATTTTGAAGATCGACTCGCGCCAGCACAAGGTACGCGGCGGCGGTCGGCTTCAATTGCACGGACTGTGCCGCCTCGGTGCGGGCCTCTTCTGTGTTTCCGGAACGCTCCCGTACCTGGGCGAGCCCCAGATGGGCCGTGGACGACCTCGGATCGGTCAGGATCGCCTGTTGGAACTCGCGTTCCGCCTCCAGCAGCAGCCCAGACGAGAGGTATTCGTTGCCGGAGATTGCAAGGGTCTCCGCGCGTGCGGCGGGAGGCAGTTCCTCGTTCTTGGCCTGGCGAAGCTGGTCTAACTGGAAAGCAGCCTGCCGTACACCGGCCTCGGAGTAGGTGCGACGCATGCGTTCCTGCGGATCAAACCCCGGCGGTGCCTGCGTGCCGGCAAGCACTGCCGCGAGCAGCTTTGCTTCATTGTCATTGGGACGCAGCTTGACAGCCTGCTCCGCCTCGATGCGCGCCCCTTGCAGATTGCCACGACGCCGCAAAGAGAGCGCCACGTTGTAGTGATAGTCCGGGTCCTGCGGATCGGCGTTGGAGGCGCGCTGCAGCAGTGCCGTGCCGTCCTTCTTCTGTCGCGCCTGAGCTACGCCCTGGTCGTTCACGACCTCGGGCAGCGGCAGACGGCTGGCCACAAAGCCGAAGGCCGTCTCCGCTTCGGCATACTTCGCGAAGTTAAAGCGGGCCAGGCCACGGTAGAAGTTCGCCTCAAGCGCGGACGGATTGCTGACGGGGATTTTGCCCAGGGTAGATGCCGCTCCATCGAAGTCGCGGTTTGCATATTGCGCCTTGCCGAGTGCGAGCAGCGCTGCGGTGTAGGCCGGCGTGGTCGCGACAGCCGCTTTCAGGCTCTTGATTTTCTCATCAGGGTTCTGCGTGCTGATGCCGCGAATGTAGTTCTCATAGCTGTCGAGCTTGATGTTCTGCGAGGCCGCGACGAAGGTGCTGAGCGCAACCTGAAACTTTGGGTCGATTTGCCTGGCGCTGTCCCACGCGATGGTGTTCTCCAGCGTCAGCAGATGCGGCAGGTCGTTCGACTCCTCGACAGGCTTGCTCATACGTAATTGGTTCACCTGCAGCACCTGTGCCTGGGTGGTCACGCGATCGCCCTGCATGGTGAAGTGACCTACTATTACGAACTCCGCGTCCAGCGTTTGCGCGATGCGGATGGTGGTCGCCCGGGAGGGCCGGAAGCCGAGTGGAAGTCCAAGGTGATCCATTGCGTAGTCGCGATCGTCGCGCGAGATGGTCAGGTATCCCGCGGAACTCAGGCGCTGGTCGATGATCTCGGAAAACGACTCACCAACCCAATCGAGGTTGGCCTGCCCGGTGCGGTTGTCGAACGGCAGCACCAGAAGAACGCGTCCGCCACCTTCCTGTGCAAGGCCCGCAACAGAAAAACTCAGGAACAGAAGGCAGAAGAGCAGTCGGACTGGAAGGCGCTTGAACGGCACCACGCGATTATAGTTTGGCGGTGTGTTCCTGTTCTTGCAGGGCACCGGGAAGTGCGTGTGCTTCGTAAGAACGGTGAAAGCGCAGCACCGCCGCCCACTCGCCGTTGCGCTCTGCCTGCCAGACGACCGTACCGCCCAGGGCGCGGGCGATCTCGTCGGGCAACATGTCGCGGTGCGCGTCGAAATACCGCTGGTCGGAGCTCTCATGGTTTTCCGCGAAGTTCAGTCCGCCGGGAGGCGGGTTGTACTTAGTGGAAAAGGCGATGGCAGTGTCGAAGTTGCCGGGCTCCGCGGCTGCCTTGGCGACCTCGTCGCGCGTAAAGTTGGCGATTTCGGCCGTCTTCATCGGGGTACGCAGGTAGCCCAGCTCGGGCCGTTGCAACTCTGCTGTGAGCGGCCACGCGCTGAGTACCGTCGCGGAAGGAAAACGGCTGTGCGCAATGGCGACTGCCTGCTGGTGCAGCACGACCATGTCGCGATAGGTGAGGTTGTCTTCCGGTGCGAAGGGGTAGGGCGGATTTACCCTGCATCCGATCGCAAACGCCGTCAGTGAGAGTCCCGCGAGCACGGGCCATGCCTGCACCCGTTGTACCCACGCTGACACGCAGAGCAGCAGAAGCAAAGGATAGGCAGGGAGCAGGTACCGCGTGAGCAGTGCCCCACCGAGCACGGAAAAAGCGATCCAGTGCGTCACCAGCACGACCGCAACTGCGCCGGTGACTCTCCGTGCGAGCGCGGGCTTGCCTGGATTACGCGGCAGCACTAGAACGGCGAGCGTTAGAAGTACGGGCACGAACAGGTTCATGTGCACGGACAGGTGAATGAGCCGGTGCCACAGCGAAAGCAGGATACGCGCGGCAGAGAGGTTTGCCGTGGCGTTGTAGCGCAGGTACTCCGGATTGCCAAAGGTAAAGCCGGTGGCGGCGTGGTGGTAGATGTACCAGCCGATCAGCGGGAGAACGGGAAAAGCAAGCGCCGCAAGATAACGCTGATGTGTGCGCGTACTGCCGTCACGCTGTTCTGCCCGATAGAGCAGAAACGCTTCGTAGAGAAAGAGCCCTGCGGGAAGAACGATTGCCGTCTCTTTGCTCAACGCCGCGAGCGCAAAGAGCCCTGCGGTGCTGACGGCATTGGCCGGAATTGCAGAGCCAGACAACGGCTGCGTCAACGACCACGCTGGCCTGTCCAGATAAAACGAAAGCGCCCAAAGAGTGAAGCAGGCGGCAAAGATATCCGCGTGCGCCAGTGTGCTTTGCGCGAACCACACCGGGTAGATCGCGGTGAGTCCCAAGGT
>CALMAP010000054.1:0-2638 GCA_937859825.1 uncultured Terriglobus sp.
CCAGCGACGCGATCAGGTAATTTTTGCGGCCGAACTTCTCACTTAGAAAACCTGAAGCCGGAAGGAAGATCGCATTCGCCACAAGGTAGACGGTCAGCACCCATTCCGCTTCGTCATTTGTGGATGCAGTGCTGCCCGCGATGTACGGCACCGCTACCGAGGCGATAGAGGTATCCATCACTTCCATGAACGTGGCGATCATGACGGCCGTCGCGATCAGCCAGGGATTGACCTTCGGCTTGCTGGCACCAGCGGGAGGCATTTACCGGAACCATACCTTCGGTTCTACACTCATGCCGGGAGCAAGCCGCTCCGCGTCACGCTGGCCCGGCTTGAAGCGAATGCGCACAGGCAGGCGCTGCACAACCTTCACATAATTGCCGGTCGCGTTTTCCGGCGGCAACAGGCTGTAAATCGCTCCGGTTCCACCGGGCAGGTCTTCTACAAAACCGTCGAAATCTTCGCCGAGAGCGTCGACATGAATGCTGACCTTCTGCCCCTTCCGCATCTTGCGAATCTGCGTTTCCTTAAAGTTGGCCGTAACCCAGATGTCGTTTGTTTGTGTCAGCGCAAGCAATTCCTGCCCTGCCGTTACACGAGACGCCGTCTGCACCTGCTTGTCACCGACAATGCCGTCTTCTGGTGCGTAGATTTTGGTGTACTCGAGATTCAGTTCCGCCTGATCTGCCTGGGCCTTGCTGCTCGCTGCCGCAGCAAGGCGTTGCGCAAGCATCTGCCTTTGCATTTCAATCTGCTTCGGCAGATTGGCACGGTCACGCTGCGCCTGCGCGCGCGCCTGGTTTAACTGGGCGTCCGTTTGCGCCACGACCCGTTTGGCGGCTTCGGCCTGCTCACGGCGAGATGCGACCTGCGCGGCCTGCGCGTCGCGCGCGGTAAGCCGCTGATCGTATTGCTCGTGCGAAATCTCATCTTTCACGACGAGTTTTCGATAGCGTACCTCTTCGCGGTCGGCATTGGCTTGATTCGCCTCGGCCTCGTGCAGGTTCGCCACGGCAGAAAGATACTGCTCCTCACTCTGGCGCAGTTGCGCCTCGAGCCGCACCACGTCTAACTCCGAACTCAATACCTGGGTGCTTTGCTGATTCGAGGTAATTGGAACTTGCGGCGATTGAGCGCGTACCGCGGCCTGCGCCTGATCGTAATTTGCGTAGGCCTGCTCCTTGGCTACCTGATTGTCGCGAGGGTCGAGCTCCACCAGCAACTGCCCTTTCTTCACCCGGTAGGTGTTTTCAACGTAAACACTCGTGACCGTTCCGTTGATGCGTGTGCTGATTGGGTCGGTGTGGCCATCAATGAATGCGTCGTCGGTGTTTTCGTAACTTCCGAGATACCAAAGCAGAAGCAACAGAAGGATCGTCAGTGGGATGAGCACCAAAACACTGATGAAGATGTAGCGGGCCCGTTTGCGTTTGTCACCGTCGAGATCGACCGGCTTCTTTTTCTTCTCGTCCCCATCGGAGTCGCCGCCTTTTTCTCCACCGCCGGAGTCGTCTCCACCACCGCCCTTGCCGCCCTGACCACCTTTTTTTCCGGCTTCGTCTTTGTCTCCCTTTTTCTTCAACTCATCCAGTTCCGCACGAAGGCGCGACTGTTCGTCGTAGAGCATTCGCATGGCCAGATCAGGCGTGGCCGATGCAGAAGGATCTGACGTCTGAGCGCCCTCTGGCGTGGAAGACGGCAGGAGCAGATCGTGGTGTGGTTCTGGCAGCGAGCGCTCAGGGGAAGCGTGGAAGTCGTCGGGCATGGTTTATTTCCGCAGCAGTTGTGGCAAAGTCTCCTCGGCCGCACCCATGGCACGAGCGAGCGAGAGCTTTGCAAGGTTGTGTTGATAGAGCGAGGTAACCAGGTCATCGTCTGCCTGCACCACGGCCTGCTCCGCCTGTACTACTTCAACGGTGTCCGTGATGCCTGCAACAAAGCGGTCGACAGACTGCGTTAACGATTCATGCGCCAGCACCTGGTTGCGGGTAGCCAGCCGTACCTGTCCTGTCGCGGCGTTGAGTTGGATGAATGCCTGACGTACATCCTGATCTACCTGTGCGTGAACATTCTCGTATTCGGCACGACGCTGGGTCTGCGCTGCCTGCGCCTGCTTTTCATCTCCTGCGATGCGACCACCGTTGGAGACCGGGATGGTGACGCTACCCTGTACGGTAGAGACGCCCAGAGAGGTTTGCGTGGGCGCAGTTCCGGCGATTCCAGCGTCCGCATGAATCGCGACACTTGGCAGCCATTCACTATGCGCGGCCTTTACGGAAGCGTCTGCCGCTTTCACTCCCGACTCAGCGGCGACCAGGTCCTGCCTGCGATGCTGGGCGCGATCGAGCGCAGTCTCGAGGGTGTAGCCCACTTCTGGATGGAAGCCGTAGATGTCCGTTGCTTCGAACTGCTGGCCCGGAGGAAGACCGATGATGCGTGCCAGCTTCAACCGCGCCGTGTCCAGGTCGGCCTGCAGGGAAATCGTTCGCTCCTCTTCCGTTTCCATCTGGACTTCGGCACGAGTCGCGTCCAGCTTTGCGGCGAGGCCTGCGTCGTACTGGTCGCGCGCACGCTCATACACGGCCTTCGCCGATTCAACCTGCGCCTTGCTTGCATCCAGCCGCGCACGGATCGCGGT
>CALMAP010000054.1:2648-3818 GCA_937859825.1 uncultured Terriglobus sp.
CGCCCACCGCAAGCACCACCAGGTCACGGGCGTTACGGGCGTTCGCCATGCTGCTCTTCAGCAGTTCTTTTGAACCTTGAAACTGATGCAGGCTCACCAAGTCAAGCACCGTCTGCTGCAGCAATCCGCGCAGATCATCGTAGTTGTAGACAGTCGAAGAAGGGATCACGTTCGTCTTCAGGCCTACTGTGCGCAGGTTGGTCTTTGCGAAAACCTCCGCACCACCGACATTGATGTTCGGCAACAACGCACTGCGGGCTACCAGTCTTTGTCCTTCTGCTTGCTGCACGGCTGCATCCTGCGCGATCTGACCGAGGTTGTTACGCAACGCCATTTTCAGCGCGGCATCCAGCGTAAGCGGAATGATTTCAGGCGTGGTCTTCCCTTCCGTTTTACTGCCTGCGTACGGGCTCTGGACCGTCACAGTGGAATTGAGAATATCCACGCTTGAGGAATTGCCACCCGGCGCTGTCTGCTGCGTGGTCATGACCGGATCTGCAGGGACCGGCGTACCGGACAGTGGAATGGGCTGAGGCCGGGTAGGTCCGGTGATGCTTTGCGTTGGAGTTTGTGCTTTAGCGCCAACGGCGCTCAAGCACAGCAGAAGCGCGAACCTATATGCGGCACATCCGCTCCAGAGCCTGCAAGACCCTTGGTTGCGCACGCTTGTCTGCCGGCTATGTCTATACCTCATACATTCTGATCCGTCTGTGACAGGCGCATCTGCGTCTGAAAGTTTTAGAGGAGCGGTGGCTTGTAGCCTATGGCCTGAATTTGTTTACCATCTGATGCAGAAACTCGGGATGTCGATTGCAAGAAGAAGCAAGTACTGGAAAGCCAGAGCACGTTTCCTTGTCACGAATCCCGAATGCCTGAATTGACGACCTTTGAGTTCGCCTGTATGTTTCTGGGGTAAACGCTTTCAGGCGTTCAGGAGCGTTCCGTGGGCATTGTTGCTGGGGTAGATTTTGGCACCTTGAGTACCCGCGTTACCCTGCTGGACAGCAGCACCGGCCGGCTCGGAACCGCCGCTGCTTCCTATCCTCTTCACCGCAGGCGTGAAGACCCGGACTACGCCACCCAAAGTCATGCCGACCAGATGAATGCGCTGATCGAGGCGATGCGCAGTGTGCTCGCTTCCACCGGAGTAGCCGGAGAACAGGTCGAATC
>CALMAP010000054.1:3828-9256 GCA_937859825.1 uncultured Terriglobus sp.
ACCGGCTCCAGTGTGATTCCGGTAGACGCATCCATGCAGCCGCTCGACGACTACTACCTTTGGTGCGACCACCGCGCGTTGCATGAGGCACAACACATCACGGCTGTGGCTCATGCGCGTGGGCTTGAGGCGATCGATTGGTGCGGTGGGGTGTACTCGCACGAGTGGGGCTGGGCCAAGCTGCTGCACTGGCTGCGCAACAACCCTGAAAAGCGGGAGCGATTTGCCACGGCACTGGAGCACTGCGACATGGTCGCCGCCACCCTGTGCGGCATCACGGAGCCGGCAAAGGTCAAACGCAGCGCATGCGCACTCGGTCACAAATGGATGTGGAACCCGAAGTGGGGCGGCTTGCCTCCGCAGGAATTTCTTTCAGCCGTGGACCCACTGCTGGACGGCATGTGCGAGAAGCTCACAGGCGAGGTGCTTACCTCAGATCATCTCGCGGGAGCGTTGTCCGAAGAGTGGGCCGCAAAGCTGGGTTTGCGCGCCGGCATTCCCATCCCTGTGGGTGCCTTCGACGCACACTGGGACGCCATCGGTGCGGGTTGCCGGGAAGGTGATGTGGTCAACGTCGTCGGTACCTCCACCTGCATCATCGCCATGGGAAAGAAGGCAAACCTGATCCCTGGCGTGTGCGGCGTGGTGCCGGGCAGCGTTCATCCTGCGTACGCGGGAGTCGAGGCAGGTCTCTCGGCTGTTGGCGACATCTTTGAGGCAATCGCGCGCCGTGCGGGGACAGATGTTAAGACCCTCGCAAATGGCCTTGAACACTATCGCGCAGGGCAGACCGGCCTTCTGCGGCTTAGCTGGGACAATGGCGACCGCACGGTCCTCGTCAAGAGCGAACTTGGCGGTATTACGCTCGGCTGGCATCTTGTGACCACCGCGCAGGACGAATTGTTCGCGGCCATTGAAGGCACCGCCTTTCACACGCGCATCATCCTGGACCGCATGGCGGAATACGGTGTGCCGATTGAGCGCGTGATCAACGCCGGCGGCATCCCGCAACAGAACGCTGTGCTGAACCAGGTCTACGCGGACGTGCTGAACAAGCCGGTGCTCGTACCGGATTCCACGCCGACCAGCATCGGCTCAGGCATCTTCGCGCAACTTGCGGCGGGTATCTTCTCTTCAATCGAAGAGGCGCAGCAGCATATGTGTCCCGGTCACCGGATCTTCGACCCGAACCCCGCGACGGTGCAGGTGTATGAACAGCTTTACCAGCTCTATCGCACGGTGTACTTCAGTTTTGGTGACGCGAACGCACCCGCCGCCAGTCTCTCCAACGTTCTCGCGGAGCTTAGAAACATCGCGGCTGCCGTACACCGTGCCTGATGCGACACCACGGGCACGTTCGCCTGAAGCAAGGAAAGGGACTATGAAACAGACGGCAAAAGAGCTTTGGTTCGTAACCGGCAGCCAGCACCTCTACGGACCGGGCCCGCTTGCACAGGTAGCGCAGAACTCGCAACGCATCGCTGAGGAACTTGACGCTGCACAAGCCATTCCGGCGCGTGTTGTTTTCAAGCCGGTGCTCACCACGGCAGACGAGATCCTGCGCCTGTGCCGCGAAGCCAACAACACAGATAACTGCGTGGGGCTCGTGCTCTGGATGCACACCTTCTCCCCGGCAAAAATGTGGATTGCCGGCCTGACCGCGCTGACCAGGCCTTTCCTGCACCTGCACACGCAGTTCCATCGCGATTTGCCCTACGCGACTATCGACATGGATTTTATGAACCTGAACCAGGCTGCCCATGGCGACCGCGAGTTCGGGTTCATTACTGCGCGTCTGCGACTGGCCCGCAAGGTGGTCGTCGGCCACTGGCAAGACGCCGACACGCTCAACGAGATCGGCACATGGGCGCGTGCTGCCCTGGGCTGGCATGAGTCGCAGACGTTGAAGGTCGCGCGCTTCGGCGACAACATGCGCAACGTTGCCGTGACGGAAGGCGACAAGGTCGAGGCACAGAAGGTCTTCGGATACACCGTATCCGGGTATGGCATCGGCGATCTGACCGATCGCATGGCGCAGTTTACCGATGCCGAAGTGACCAGGCTAACCCAGGAATATCGCGACACCTACACCCTTGCGCAGGAACATGACCGGGCCGATTCGCTCGCCGTTGCCGCGCGCATCGAACTCGGTCTGCGCGCCTTTCTCACCGAAGGTGGATTCGGCGCCTTTACCGACACCTTTGAAGATTTGCACGGCATGGGTCAACTGCCGGGCATCGCAACGCAACGCCTGATGGCGAGCGGCTTCGGCTTCGGCGGCGAGGGTGATTGGAAGACCGCTGCACTGGTCCGAATCATGAAAGTAATGGCGGAAGGTCTGCCCGGTGGCACCAGCTTCATGGAGGACTATACCTACCATTTTGGCAGCGAAACATGGCAGGCACGTGTGCTCGGTTCACACATGCTGGAGATATGCCCAACCATCGCCGCAGACAAACCGTCACTTGAAGTTCATCCTCTCGGCATCGGTGGCAAGGCCGACCCGGTACGTCTCGTCTTCACCTCGCCTGCCGGGCCAGCGGTAGTCGCAAGCATCGTGGACATGGGCAATCGCTTTCGCATGATTGTGAACGACATCGATGTCGTCGTTCCCGACCAGCCGTTCCCGAAACTGCCGGTGGCACGCACCGTGTGGGAGGCCAAACCGAGCCTGAAGATTGCGGCAGCGGCATGGATCTATGCCGGAGGCGCGCACCACACCGGCTTCTCCCAGGCACTTACCATGGAGTACATGGAAGACTTTGCAGAGATCGCAGGCATCGAGCTGGTGCGTATCGACGAAAACACCCGCCTGGAACAACTGCGGCGGGAACTTCTTTGGAGCGATGCGGCCTACCGCATCGGGCGGTGAGTAAGACCGTGCTGCTTGAGCAACTACGCAAAGAAGTTCTGGAAGCGAACCTTGAACTTGTCCGCCGCGGACTCGTGCTCTACACCTTCGGCAACGCTTCAGGCGTAGACCGCAAACAGGGTCTTGTCGTGATCAAACCGTCAGGCGTGGATTACGACGAACTGCGGCCGGAGCACATGGTGGTGACTGACCTTGATGGCAAGATCGTCGAAGGAACGCTGCGGCCTTCCTCTGACCTGGACACGCACACGCTGCTCTATCGCGAGTTCCCTTCCGTCGGCGCCGTGGTGCATACGCATTCGGAGTACGCAACCAGCTTCGCGCAGGCGGGGCTGCCCATCCCGGCCTATGGCACAACGCACGCGGACTACTTCTATGGCCCGGTGCCGGTCACAGAGCCGCTCACCGACGAAGCGATTGGTGGCCGCTATGTTCACGAGACAGGCCTTGCAATTGTGGGGCGCTTTCGCGAGCCCGGCCGCGAAGTTGATCCGCTGGCAGTGCCTGCGTGTCTTGTCGCTGGGCATGCGCCATTCGTTTGGGGCAAGACTGCACAGGATGCCGCGCACAACGCCGTCGTGCTTGAAGCCGTGGCTCGCATGGCATATCGCACCGCTCTCCTGAAGGCGAACTGCGCGGAGGTTTCGCAGGCGCTTCTGGACCGCCACTATTTCCGCAAACACGGCGCAAACGCGACGTATGGGCAGAGTTGCTGACGATCTTCGCAGTGGTCACAACCTGCTTTCGCGTTCGACTCTGCTACCATCCCGGAAGCCAGACATGCGGATTTGCCAGACAGTCTTTGGAGTCTTTCACTCGTTTGACTTAGCCCGGGAGCTGCACCGGCGCAATCACCTTGAGCGTATCTTCTCCACCTGGCCGTGGCGGCGTCTGCAACGGGAAGGTCTGCCGAAAGAACTCGTTGGTACGTTTCCCTGGATACACACGCCGGACTTTCTGCTGGCCCGGCTTGGCTTAATGACCCGCTGGCTTGACGATCAGGCAAGCTACGCCAACGCACTTGCCTTCGACGAGTACACGCTTCGCGCGATCCCGGACTGCGACGCTCTCATCGCCATCTCGGGCTCTGCCCTGAAGACCGGTCGTCTGGTGCAGAAGCGTGGAGGCAAGTTCATCTGCGACCGCGGCTCTTCGCACTCGCGCTATCAGGAAGAGTTGCTGGCGGAGGAATACCGCCGCTGGAATGTGGAGACCGCTCCGAACGATCCTCGAGACATCGTCCGTGAAGAGGCCATTTACGCCGAGGCAGACGCGATTACCGTGCCCTCGACCTTTGCGCTTGAGTCGTTTGTAGAAATGGGAGTCGCCAGGGAGAAGCTTCACCGCATTCCCTATGGGGTGAGGCTTGACCGGTTCTCCCCTGTGATGGAGCCGCCATCAGACAGAATTGAATTCGTCTTCGTCGGTTCCGTAAGTTTGCGGAAGGGTATTCCCTATCTGCTACAAGCATTTGCGCGGCTGCAGCATCCGCGCAAGCGGCTTCGCATCGTTGGATCCGTCTCACGCGAGATCCAGCCGGTACTGGCAAGGTTAC
Source organism: uncultured Terriglobus sp. (assembly GCA_937859825.1). Classification (GTDB taxonomy): domain Bacteria; phylum Acidobacteriota; class Terriglobia; order Terriglobales; family Acidobacteriaceae; genus Terriglobus. The sequence goes on from CALMAP010000054.1 coordinate 8,256, forward strand.
CGACCGAGAACGTTGAGTTCCTTGGCTTGCTGCCTCAGGCGGAGTTACCCGCAATCCTGAGCGGCAGCCATGCCTTCGTTTTGCCGTCTGTGGAGGAAGGGCTCGCGCTGGTGCAGGCACAGGCATTAGCCAGCGGCTGTCCCGTGATTGCTTCCCGGAATACGGGCAGTGAGGACCTTTACACGAACGGTGTGGAAGGATGGATCGTATCGCCGCGAGATGTGGACGCGCTTGCAGCAGCGATGCAGATGCTGGCTGACGATCCGACGCTGCAGCAAAGAATGAGGAGTGCCGCGTTAACGCGAGTGGCAAGCCTTGGAGGGTGGCAAACCTACGGCGATCGGTGGGAGCAGCTTCTGCTTCAACTCACCAGTCGTTAGGCTCCGGCGGTCGCCGATCCGCCACCAACAAAGTGGACGACCTCAAGACGGTCTCCCTCTGTAAGCGTAGTCTGGCGCCATGAGGAACGCGGAACGATCTCACCGTTCCGTTCGACCGCGACCCTGTCGGAGCGAAAACCAAGGCTCTGCACCAGCGCGGGCAGGCCTGCCCCCGTTTCAAGTTCTTCAAAGTTCCGTTCTTTGCCGTTGATGACAAGCTGCAGTGCCAAGGAAACTCCTGCTGTTACTTTAGCGGAGTTATGCCTTCATGGACGCCGTAGCCTGGGAACGGCCAACGCGGGTCTGGATCCAGCGGCCCACCTTTTCCGTCAGTGTTACAACGGCGGGGCACTCCTCAAACACGGAGCGGGAAGAAGCCATCATCAGGCGGCCAGCCTGATTCTCCGCCGACGAGGTCCCACCCTCTGGCCGACGCGAGTCGCTCAGGTACTCGATGGCGTGACCGAGCGCTGCACGCGCACGCCCCTGCTGGGCTCTCGGCCTGCGCCGCTTCGGCAGGTTGATGGCCCGCGGTGGACGAGGCGAAGTGAGCACGATAGAAGCATTCGGAAAAACAGCAGCAGACGCCATGGCAGCCCACTCCAACTGGGATAGTTCCAG
>CALMAP010000055.1:0-6510 GCA_937859825.1 uncultured Terriglobus sp.
GGTCGCGTCCTTTACGGTCTTGATCTTCTCGGCGTCCTCGTCGGGAATCTGGATATCGAAGGCCTCTTCAAACTGCATCACCAGTTCGACCACGTCGAGCGAATCTGCGCCCAGATCTTCCTGGAAGGACGCACCTGGGGTCACTTCCGCCTCGTCCACCTGGAGCTGCTCTACGATGATGCCTTTTACCTTCTCGTCCACTGCTGCCATGTTCTTTCTCCTTACATCGACTTGAAATCTTTGGGACGCTGCCCCGGAACGGAAGGATGCCGGAGTCCAGGCTGCTCACGTATCGCCTATGGCAGTGTACAGACCTGTCGCGCCGGAACCAACCTGCGTCCCGCCACTCCAGACAAGACAGCCTGAAGAGCGCAAGATTCTTTGAAAATTCTATTATCGGGTCTTCTCGTACCGTGAGCGTACCGCTACAATCTTCACACCTCCTCGGAGTGATACCACTTTCACACGAGATCCCTGCAAGCTGGGGTGAGGAGAGTCCGCTCTGGCCGCCTATGCGATGAACAAGCTGCTCATTCCGGATTTTTTTGCAATGGCCTTCCTGCTTGTTGTGCTCACCCTGGTGCGGCGCAGATACCAGCGGGACGCGATGCGCCCATGGATGGCGGGGCTCCTGCTGATACTGCTGGAATGCGCGGCTCACATCCTGTACGGGATTAACCTGCCCACGGTTTGGCACCGCATCATGCACGTGGTGGCGTTGGATGCCTACCTGGTGGCAGGTGTCTTCTTCCTGCGGTCTTCGTCGGACGAGTTCCGGCAAATGCCAAACGGCAGCGCCTATCTTGCTGTGAACGTGCTGCCGCACCTGCTGCTGCTGACGATCTATGGCATGGAGGTGCAGGCAGTGCAGATCTATCTGACCATTGTGGTCGCTGGGTGCATCGTGGGCTTCATCAGTGCCCGTGTTCTGCGCCGGCCTTGGTGGGACTATGCAGCTCTGGCCTGCATCTGGACACCGCTGATGATTGCCACCAGCAGCAACAGCTTTCGGATCGCGATCTACATTAGCCTTGCCGGCATGTACATGCTGGTGGCGATTGCCTTCTTCGGGAGCTTGCATAAAGGCAGCCTTGGCAAACTCACCATAGTGACCGGCTTTGTGATCTGGTCACTATGCTTCTTGACGCACCCTTGGATCGCGGTGTCTCACCCTGGATGGGCTACTACGGCAGGAGCGATCTGGAGTCTTCAAAAATTCCTGATTACCGTTGGCTTCATGGTGGCCCTATTCGAAAAGCAACTTGAGGACAACGAGTGGCTGGCCCTGCACGATGAGCTGACCGGCCTGGCGAACCGGCGCCTCTTCGACGACCGGCTCAGCACCGGGTTGGCACGGGCCGAGCGAGATAGAAGCCTCCTACTGCTCTTCAACCTTGATCTTGACGGCTTCAAGGTGGTTAACGATACGCTCGGTCACGATGTGGGCGACATCCTGCTGAAAAGAGTCAGCGCGAACTTGCACACGGCTATTCGGAAAACGGACACTCTTGCACGCCTGGGAGGCGATGAGTTCGCGTTGTTGGCTACAGACATCCGCACAACCGATCAGCAGTCCACGCGCAAGTGGCCGGGACCGGTGCATGAACGTCCGGAGACCACCTCCTGCGATCTGCTGCGAGCGGATGCCAATACTCTGCTGCGGAACTACTACCCTGCGGAACTGCAGCCGATTTTGGGGCAAGCCGAACGCATCTGCGGCATTCTGAAGCATGCCGCTTCGCAGCCGATTGAGGTGCAAACTTCCGAGGGGCTTCGGCAACTGAAGGTCACGGTGAGCATTGGCCTCGCCATTTACCCGACGGACGCGACCGAAGCTGGGGAACTTGCCCACATCGCAGACCGCAGGATGTACGAGGACAAGCGTGCAGCCAGCCGGGCCGCAAACACCCATGGTGAGTGGTCGGTGGCTACACGTCCGCATACCGGTATCGAGCGCGCCTCCGCAGCACCTTTCGGTACGCTTACCTCGATGGAACGACCTTGATTTCAAAGATCGCGGGCCACTGCTTACCGGTGACGAACAGGCGGTCTTTCGCAGCATCGTAGGCAATGCCGTTCAATACCGATTCGGCATTTACCCGCTGCGCGTCCGGCAGAATGCCGTGCAGGTCGATCCAGCCGATCACATGGCCGTCCTTCGGTGAAATGCGCGCGATGCGGTCGTCGTGCCACACGTTGCTGAGGATTTCACCCTTCACGTATTCCAATTCGTTTAGCTGGTCAATCTGTTTCGCGCCGTCGTGCACCACAATGTGGCGCGTCTCTTTAAACGTACTGGGATCGCGAAAACGTAGTGTGGCCGTGCCGTCGCTGGTGATGATACTGGTCTTATCATGGGTCATGCCCCAGCCTTCACCGGTATAAGGGAACTGCTTGATTGGCCGCATGGAGAAGCGGTCATACACAAAGCAGACGTGCGACTGCCACGTCCACTCATAGAGGTTCGGGCCCCAATCCACGATGCCCTCGCCGAAGTACTGCGCCGGAAGGTCATGCTTCTGGATGGGCTTGCCCGTGGAAGGCGGAATGGCCATCACCGCCGACTGGCCGTTCATGCCGGTGCCCTCGTAGAACAGGCCATCCAAATAGAAGAAACCTTCGGTATAGCTGCTGGTGGAGTGCGGAAACTTCTGCACCACCTGGTAGCCGCTGGTGGGTGCCTCGGCAAAGGCTTGCCCCACGCGGCACGTGGCGAGGAACGCGAGTGAACACATCGTGGCGCACTGCCACGCCTTCCAGAAACGGCCGACCTTCATACCATTAGCTTAGACGGAAGAGCGAAATGGCTGCTAGCCGAACAGCGTCGGGACCGGTTCGGGAACAGGCAGCCCGGGCGCACCGCCATCGCATTTTGGGCACCGCCGCTGGTGCACGCGGATGCCCTCTTCGCCGTACTCATGCCCGCAACCGGAGCGCTGACACTGCAGCACATATACGCTTTGCCCCGCCATGCCGCCGTCGATCCACGGCACTTTGCGCAAGACCTTCTGCCGGTTCGTGTTGGTGCTGCCCGGCCTTGTCGATTGTGCCTCTGCCATACGCTCTCTCTAGAATAAGGAGCGATGCAGCCTCTTACACCGGAACGTACCTCTGCCCAAACCTGGGACGTTATCGTTCTGGGTGCTGGCGCGGCGGGACTGATGTGCGCCGCCGAGGCCGGCAGGCGCGGTCTGGGCGTGCTGCTGCTGGAGCACGGCGAGCGTGTGGGCCGCAAGATTCTCATCTCCGGCGGAGGCCGCTGCAACTTCACCAACCTGCACTGTTCCCCGGCGAACTTCCTCTCGGAGAACCCGCACTTCGCCAAGTCCGCGCTCGCACGCTACACGCCGCAGGACTTCGTCAGGCTGGTGGAGAAGCACCACATCGCCTATCACCACAAAACGCTCGGGCAACTGTTCTGCAACGGCTCCGCGCAGGCGATCGTCACCATGCTTGAGGCGGAATGCCGCGAGGCCAAGGTCACGGTGCAGCTACGAACGACGGTGCTCGGCGTCTCCGGTGCGGAGGGCCGATTCACCGTCAACACCGCTGCTGGCGACCTGCATGCCGCACGCGTGGTGGTTGCGACGGGCGGCCTCTCCATCTCGAAGATGGGCGCAACCGGCATCGGCTATGAGATCGCACGCAGCTTTGGCTTGCGCATCGTGGAGCCGCGGGCCGCGCTGGTGCCGCTCGTGTTCTCAGAGATGGACCGCGAGAACTGGGCCGATCTTTCCGGGCTTTCCGCTGAGGTGATCGCGAACGCGGTCCCATTGAAGAAGCAACGCGCAACTCCGCCTCTCTTTCGCGAGAAGTTCCTCATCACGCATCGCGGTGTCTCGGGCCCGGCCGTGCTGCAGGCATCGTCCTACTGGAACGCGGGCGAGGCCGTGCGCTTCGACCTTGCTCCGCAGCGGCAGGTCTTTACGCCGATGCTTGAAGCCGGCACGCCGCGCGAAGCCGCAACCGCCTACGCTCTTCTGCGGGAGCACCTGCCGCAGCGCATGGCGGAGCGCTGGCTGCAGCTCAACCTGCCCGCGGACTGGAAGAATGCCTCCGTAACGAAGCTCGAAGCGGCGCTGCACACATGGGAACTGCGTCCTGCCGGGGACGAGGGCTTCGCCAAGGCCGAGGTCACGCGCGGCGGCGTCAGCACAACGGACCTCCACAGCACCACGCTGCAGGCGAAGACGGTTCCGGGCCTGGCGTTCGTCGGTGAGGCGGTTGATGTCACCGGCCATCTGGGAGGACACAACTTTCAGTGGGCCTGGGCAAGCGCCGTTGCCGCTGCCGCTGCTCTCTAGGGCCAGGCAGAGGTACCCACCCCTGCTGCTGTAAATTCCTCATTTCACTCGGCTTTCGCTAATAAGCCGGCCAAATTCCTCATCCTTAGGAACTTACTCGCAAAATCCTCTGCCGCCTCAACTTAGGCTGATCCCAGCGAGACCGGGTTCCCAACTCTGGCGAAGCGAGAATGGGTCAGCCATGCTCGCAAGCGCACACGACGCAGTAAGCGTATCAAGCCGTATCCGGCAGATTCGACTGTAAGAACCACCCTGCGCGTAAAGCTACGAAGGAATGGGGCGCCTGGAACTCGGTGCTCCTCTCTCTATTCTAGGCGGCGCCTGCAGGGAAAAGTGCTAAGCCTAAGTCGCTGCAATTGCCTGCACTTACGTCGAATCGGGCCTTGACAGGTTAGCGACCTAGACCTGCCCTGAACAAAGTGGTAATCCCAGCACGCCTAACACCCAGATGACGCGAGACAGCATCGGCAGGAAAGCTTAGCCATGCTTCGCTCAGAATTGCGAAACAATGTCTGTCCAGCTATTTAGCAATGTGGTCATAACTGATTACACGGGTCAACTGCCAGCCGCTGGGCGAGTAGCGCCACAGCATGGCGAACTTGGCATCGCCTTCCGGTATTTCCGAGTGGGCGGGATGAGTAAAGCGATGCGTCCCGATTTCGAGCGCGCCGTAGTTGGCCAGGCGGTGCACCTCCAGCGAACCGGGCGTGAGTTCCCGCCGGGTCTTGCCGCAGATGTTGTTCTGAATGGCAGTGATGAAGGGCTTGCGGCCAACCGCCAGCCCGGTCTTGTCGTGGTAGAACTCCAGGTCGTCTGAGACGAGGTTGCCCAGCGTGGCAAGATCACAGGTGTTGTAAGCGTCGAAGAGCTTCCGGTCCAGATCGGCTATGGTCGCAGCAAGGGTGTCCGGCGCATGCGTCACGGGCACCTGCGGGTGCCAGGCGGAATCGGCACGCACTACGTCCACCACCATGCGGGAGCCGGTCGCGACAGGCAGCCCAGTTACGGTACCGCGCAGGTGCCCACCCTCAAGCGCCAGGTTGAACTCGACGGCAGTGCCGCCATTCCCAGGCACCGTGAGTGTAATGCTGTTCCCGCTCCGCCTGACTGAAGACGCGGGCGAAAGATGGTCCGGCTTCGCACCCGCCGCGCTTGCCTGTCCGCTTTGCCCAGCTGGTCCAGTTTGCCCGGCTTCACCAGCTTGACCGATAGCCAGGTACACCTCATCCGGATCGACGCTGCCATCTGGGTGAACGATGTCGAACGCACCCACCCAGCGGCCATCCAGCGAGCCAGCCGGGGAGGACTGCGCCTGCGCCGTGATCCCACTGCAGAACAGAAGGATTGCGAAGGCAGCGGCGTACAGGATTCTGCGCAGAAGCAAGCTGTGGGTCATCTGAGCCTCATGGAAGTACCTCAGGTGAATACGCAGCCAGCACACCCTTTGTTCCTGCACCTAGCCGGACCCATACCTCGCAAAGAGCGCGATGTATGGGCACTCGGTACTCGCGACGGGATAGCATGGCTCATGCGGCCAGCCCTGTTTGAAGACCAGCCGATCCGGCGCGTGTACGACGAGAAGACGGAGACGTGGTGGTTATCCGTCGTGGATATCATCAAAGTTCTAACGCAACAGAAAGACGTTCAGCGCGCCTCCTCCTACTGGAGGACTTTGAACCGTAGACTCGCGAGCGAAGGAAGTCAAGCCGTGACAGATTGTCACGGGTTGAAGTTGACAGCCGAAGATGGTAAACAGCGCGTGACCGACGTTGCCAAAGCGGAAACGTTGCTGCGTATCGTGCAGTCGGTGCCCAGTCCCCGAGCGGAGCCTATCAAGCAGTGGCTGGCCAAGGTCGGCTTTGAGCGCATGCAGGAGATGCCGACCCCTCCACCGCGATTGACCGCGCGCGCGAGAACTGGAAGAAGCTGGGCCGCCGCGAGAAGTGGATCAACCAGCGGATGACGGTCCAGGAAACCCGCAACAAGCTCACGGACTACTGGGCAGGCCACGAGGTGCAGAAAGGTCAGGAGATGGCGATCCTGACGAACCTCATCCACCAGGAGTGGACCGGACACACGATAGCGTGCCCATAAGCAGATGAAGGGCCTGAAGAGCCAGAACCTACGCGACCACATGCCCGAGGCCGAACTCATCTTCACCGCCCTCGCGGAGCTATCCACCCGCCAGATCGCCGAGAGCGTAGAA
>CALMAP010000055.1:6523-8210 GCA_937859825.1 uncultured Terriglobus sp.
GTGCAGGAGTGGACGCATCGCCAAACGGGCAAGGCTCTCACTGGAAGAGAAGACCGGCCAGGCAGTCGTGTCGAAGGAAAACTACCTGCCTCCCGGACGTACCTCCAAGCGCTTGAAGTGACAGCAAACCTACACATCGCAAAAAGCGCGAGTATAGGGCACCTGAGCCCCGGCTAATTCCTGTATCGTGGGCTCATCCTATGAGCAGGTCGCAAGCGGCAAGAATTGCAACAGAGCGATGGGTTGGCGAGAACGGCTACTGTCTGGCTTGCGATTCTGATGTCCTTGTCCCAACTCCGCCTAATACTCCTGCGCGAGACTTCGAATGTGCGGTGTGCTCCCATCCCTACGAGTTAAAAGCGTCAGTCAAAACATTCAATAGGAAGATTGTGGACGGAGCATATGGCTCAATGATGAGCCGCATCCGGCAGAATACGGGAGCAAGCTTCCTGCTTATGCGCTACTCGGAATCCTGGGAACCAATCGACCTAATGACAGTACACCGCTCACTCATCATGCCGGAGATGATTGAGCAGCGCCGACCGCTGTCCCTTGCAGCACGTCGCGCCGGGTGGGTTGGCTGCAACATCCTCTTGCATCAGGTTCCACTCGAAGCACGCATTGCCGTTATTAAGCAAACAGTTCCCATACGCAAGGAGATTGCACGCGAGCAGTTTCGTAAGGTAGAACGGCTATCGTCGTCATCGCTGGAATCACGTGGGTGGACGGCGGCACTACTCACGCGGCTGCACAAGTTCGGCAAGAACGAATTTGATTTGAAACAGGTCTATGCTTTGGAAGACGAGATGAACGCCTTGTTCCCGAAGAACCAACACGTCCGCGAGAAGCTAAGGCAACAATTGCAGGTTCTTCGCGATGCGGGCATGCTGACGTTCGAGAGAAGAGGCCGCTACCGTCTGACCCATCCTGCGAGGTCCGTATGATTGTCTGGCTCCGCAACACCTATCAATGCTCAGAGTGCGATGAACGGTGGGACGATGAGTGGGATTGCATGTGCAATGACCGATGTCCTGCTTGCGACACCGAGATGAGTCCAATTGCATCGAAAGACCTGGGTCGGAACTTACAACGAGGAGATTACGATTGGGTGTCTCGGCGCATGGTGAGGGAATTCTCTGCGCTTGAAGCGGAAGCACTTGTACAGAACTCTCCACCGAGCTGATTGCAGATGAACTAACGGACGCAACAGCACTGCCAATAGACTAGTTCTCAGGAAACTTTAGCAAATTGGTTGGCGTAGTGAGAGTCGCGCTCGCAGTGCCTATTACTCTGAAAAAAAGTCTCTGTGTCAGGCCAACCTCTTGACATAGGTGTTGTACCGCATGAGGTGATCGCGCTAAATAATCTAAGGCTTGACCAAAAAGTTCCGGCTCCTGAAAGCTTGGTTCATATGGCTCACCCTCAGTGCGCCACCTTTTGAAAGACATGTATTGGAAGGCTCGGCGATAGGTTTGATTGCTTATAAGTGACAGATCCCTAGCTCTTCTAACTATTGCCGCTGCGCTGGTGTGCCATCTCTGCTTTAGTGCGAAAACATGGTCCCAAGAAAAAAATTGCGACCTGAATTCTTTGCTAAAAGACTCACGTGGCATAAGAAAACAGCTAGCGAACATATCAGCCGCTGTCTCCGTCTCAACTGATCCTGTGGGCATATCTCTGTGCATGC
>CALMAP010000055.1:8220-11363 GCA_937859825.1 uncultured Terriglobus sp.
GTGCATGACAAGATGGCCGTACTCATGTGCTAGATCGAAGTTCCATCGTGACGGTCTAGAACCAACAGTGCGGTTCAGAAAAATCAATGAGTTTTCGCCGAACCTTGAGAAGGCGTCGATCATAGCCGTTTCTGCGTTCGCGGGAACAATAATTACACCTGCTAACTCGATCGCACGACCTTCATGATGAATCGGTGCGTGAGGACTGAGGTTCCAATATTGCCGCGCAGAAGAGGCTGCTTGCTCAATCTGCTCGGGGGTGAAAGCCGCAACCGAAGGAACATTGAACGCAGGAAACCTCACCTTTTTCCGCAGGGAGCTTAAAACCATCCCCAACACTGTCGCATGAGCGCGCACCTGCGCTTTGACTTTTTCCGGAGTACTTCGGCGGTGGCGAAAGCTACACTCTGTTTCGAGGAAAGGGTCTGCGATCTTCTCTAAAAAAAAGCCAGGTAGGAACCCGGTCTTGTCGGCTACTTTCTCGAGAACGTCGTCCGTGGGTAGACGTTTCGCCTTCTCCAGATCAGAGATTAGAGCATGAGAAACGCCAAGCAGTTCTCCGAGTTCTTTCTGCGTCAATCCCTTAAACTCTCGGACGAGTTGAAGTCGCTCTCCACGAAACCAAGCACTACGTTTCTGTGCCTGTCGTTCCAAGGTCTTCTCCAAGAGCTTCATTCCGAGATCTCTGTTCGGTATCATCGTCGATCACTTCTATTCTAGGCGGAGCCAAGTTGATTGGCTGAGGCTTCAGATTGAAGATGTTCTCAGATTCACTTCTGGGAATGTCAAAGGTGCGAAGTGGCGTACCTGCCTCATCAACCTCCACCAACACAATGGATGTGGTTCTACCCGCGCCGTCAGCAGATACTGCGATTCGCAGCATGTTCGTGGCCTCGGCCTCGCCATTAGGGAATGCGAGTCTCATCTGAGTCAGTTCAGCGAAGCTTCTAACAAGGGAGCGGGAGGGAATATCGTCCGGCTCGCCTTTGTAAAACTTCACCGGCAACGATCCTATTGAAAACGTAAATTTTAGGTTTTGACTTTCTGGCAGGACTCGAAGCCATTCGAAATTGGCGGTTTCACCCTGAATGCGGAACATGGTACGTGAGTAGACGCGGCAACCAAGGCTCCATGAGGTATCCCCTCCTGCTGGATCATGAAGTGCAGCGGTGCTGTCCCGTGCATCACGGATGATTGAACCGATGATAAGTAGTCTCTCTAGAGTGAGAGAGGAGTAGTCCTTCCATGGCTCAAAGGGAACTGGCATGTAGTAAGCGTACACGAATTCCGACAATGATGCAAGAAATTTAACCTCATTCGACAACTTTGAGGACAGCCAAAAGAGCTTCCTGTAGGATGTCTACCTTGCTGATGCGTTTCATGCGCTTTTTGCCCTCTTTTGCTTGTCGAGCAGTTTGCGCTTGCGGCTGATGTCGCCGCTGTAGCATTTGGCGAGCACGTCCTTTTTGATGGCGGAGACGGTTTCCCTGGCCACGATCTTGCTGCCGATGGGAGACGTGTGCGGTTTACGGCTGCGGCAAGTCTTCCGGGTTGAGGGTGAGCAGGCCGCTGTTTGTCGCGGCTTGCAGGAGCGCCTTGTCTGCCGCGACAAAGATGAGAGGCTGCGCGTCTGATAGAGGCAGGCTCAACGCGGTGGAAAGCTGAATTGCATCAAGGGCGCGCAACCGGTGGCGGTCGATTGTGGCCTGAGATGCGAACAGCATCGCGGAATCCACTGGGTGCAGAGTATAGAACCTGATTTCACGTTCCAGACTAGAGATAGCCTGTTCGGCGTCGTCATGGGTGGTTTCGTAAGCGGACTCTTTCCTGCGAATCGCCGAGCGGATCTCCAGGGCGGTCAACTGTGAAATGTGGCAATCCGCTCTGCGAAGACCTGCAACAAAGTGGGTCATGCGCGCGGTGCCCACCTCCACCAAGAAGAGCTTCGCAAGGGCGCTCGAATCGAAGAAGTACCGACTCAGTAGCTTCCCCGATCTTCGATAATCATCTGTGAGACAGGTTTGCCCTTTACCGGAATCGGACGAAAGCGACTGCCAGCCGGGACTGCTTCCTCTTCAGCTAAGTTCTCCGCATCTTTTTTCAGGTTCCAGAGATTGTCGATAGCCGCGTTGAAGTGCTGCATGCAGGAGCGCTTTTCGGCCTCGAGATGCTGGATACGTTCGTCGAGCGTCATGTCTACCTCCATCGACAGAATACTATTCGCCTACCTTAAGCACAGCCAAAAACGCTTCTTGCGGGATGTCTACCTTGCCGATGCGCTTCATGCGCTTTTTGCCCTCTTTTTGCTTGTCGAGCAGTTTGCGTTTGCGGCTGATGTCGCCGCCGTAGCACTTGGCGAGCACGTCTTTTTTGATGGCGGAGACGGTTTCCCTGGCTACGATCTTGCTGCCGATGGCGGCCTGGATGGCTACCTCAAACATCTGGCGGGGGATGAGTTCCTTCATCTTGTGGACGAGGGCCTTGCCGCGTTCGTAGGCGAAGTCGCGGTGGACGATGATGCTGAGCGCGTCCACCGGCTCGCCGGAGACGAGGATGTCCATCTTGACCATGGGGCTGGTCCACATGCCGGAGAGATGGTAGTCAAGGCTGGCGTAGCCGCGCGAGACGCTCTTGAGGCGGTCGTAGAAGTCGAGCACGATCTCGTTCAGCGGCAGCTCGTAGGTGATCATGACGCGGGAGCCGCTGACGTACTCGAAGTTCTTCTGCCTGCCGCGCTTGTCTTCGACGAGCTTGAGGATGCCGCCGACATACTCCTCATTGGTGAGGATCTTGGCGGTGATGATGGGCTCTTCGATGCTCTCGATGGTAGTGGGGTCGGGCCAGCGGGAGGGGTTTTCAACCTCGACGGTATTGGTCTCGCTGCCCGGATTTCGGCTTGGTCCGGTGAGGTGAATCTTGTAGCGCACGCCGGGCGCGGTGGTGATCAAGTCGAGGCCGAACTCGCGCTCGAGGCGCTCCTGGATGATTTCCATGTGGAGGAGGCCGAGGAAGCCGCAGCGGAAGCCGAAGCCGAGGGCGACGGAGGATTCAGGCTCGAAGGAGAAGCTGGCGTCGTTGAGCTTGAGCTTGCCGAGGGCATCACGTAACGCGCCGTGTTCGTGCGATTCGACGGTGTAGAGGCC
>CALMAP010000056.1 GCA_937859825.1 uncultured Terriglobus sp.
ACAACAGGTATGCCATGAAGAGGCCGCCGAAGAACATGATTTCTGTGAGCAGGAAAAGCCACATGCCGAAGCTTGCTGCTTCGCGCTGCTGCTCTGCTGTCTCAAAATGGTGCTTCTGGTAGAACGGGTGATCGTGCACATCATGCGACGGCTCGATCGCCGGTGCCGGCGGGTGTGGGATGTGGGAAATCGTCGAGCTCACCGACATCGTTCTCTGGTCCTCTCCTGCAGGGACGGCTCCCGTCCCGCTTTGCTGCTTGCCAATCTGCTGTTGCGTCTACAAGTGTGGTCGAGCGTGCCTCGCCTGGCCAGTTATGCCAAGGACCTATACGTGGGTCGCCTCGCGCTCCGTTTTGTGAGCCAGCCACTCGTAATCGTAGGCTTCCTGCTCGACGATTGGTGTCTCGATGAAGTTCTCGGTAAGCGGCGGTGATTGAATCTGCCACTCGAGCCCGGTGGCCTGCCACGGGTTGTTGCCCGCAATCGCACCGTACTTCAACGACCAGCCAAGATAAAGCAGCGGCAGAACATAGCCGACACCGAGCACCGTGGCACCTGCTGTAGACAGGACATTCAAGACCTGGAACTCAGCAGGATAAGCATGGTAGCGGCGCGGCATGCCCAGATAGCCTACGACGAACTGCGGGAAAAACGTGAGTATAAAGCCGATGAAGGTCGTAATTGCAGCCAGCTTGGAAACCGATTCCGGATACATGCGGCCTACCATCTTGGGCCACCAAAAGTGGATGCCGGATAAGAAGGCCATCAACATGCCGCCCACCATGACAAAGTGGAAGTGCGCCACAATGAAGTAGGTTTCTGTCAGGTGGATATCCATGCCGAGCGAACCGAGGAAGACGCCGGTCAGGCCGCCGATGGTGAACAGACCGATGAAGCCGAAGGCATACAGCATAGGCGTCTCGAAAGTGACGGAACCCTTTTGCAGGGTGAACGTCCAGTTGAAGATCTTGATAGCGGAGGGTACCGCGACAAGCATCGTCAGCAGAGAGAATACGAGCACCGAGTAGTTCGACACACCCATGATGAACATGTGGTGCGCCCACACAAAGAAGCCAAACAGCGCAATCGCCACCGAAGAGAACGCCACTGCGGTATAACCGAAGACCCGCTTGCGGCTGAAGGTGGAGATGACTTCGGAGATCACGCCGAAACCGGGCAGGATCATGATGTACACGGCGGGGTGCGAGTAGAACCAGAAGAGGTGTTGGAAGAGCAGAGGATCGCCACCCTTTGCCGGATCGAAGACACCGATGCCGATCGTGCGCTCCAGTGCAACAAGAGTGATGGCGATGGCCAGCACTGGCGTTCCAAGCACCATCATGATGCTGGCGGCGTAGTTGGACCAGACAAAGAGCGGCAGGCGGAACCAGGTCATGCCTGGCGCACGCATGCGATGAATGGTCACGATGAAGTTCAGGCCTGTGAAGATGGACGAGAATCCGGCGATGAAGATCGCTGTCGCCGTGGTGATCACGTGCGTGTTCAGGTAGTGGGTCGAGAGCGGCGTGGTGAAGGTCCATCCCGTGTCAACACCGCCAAGCACCAGCGACGCGAGCACAAAAGTGCCACCCGCCATGTAGAGGTACCAGCTAAGCAGGTTGATCTTCGGAAACGCAAGATCCTTGGCGCCGATCATGATCGGGATCAGAAAGTTGCCCAGAGTCGCAGGAACAGACGGCACCAGGAACAGGAAGATCATCACGACACCGTGCATCGTGAACATCTTGTTGTATGTATCTGCCGCCATCAGGTCGCCCGCCGGCGTGAGCAGCTCCAGACGGATCATTCCGGCAAAGAAGCCGCCAAGAAAGAAGAAGAAGGTAATCGAGATGAGATACAGCATCGCAATGCGCTTGTGGTCGCCGGTCAGCAGCCACGAGAGCAATCCGTGCTCATTGTTAAGGTAGTTCCTCTTCGGCAGCGTTGCCGTCGCCTGGTCTGGCAGAGAGACGATCGTGCTCATGGCTTCACCATATCCGGCGTGGTCGGCGCCGCATCATTTGACTTTGCTGTAACCAGCGTCTGCTGGTTGCGATAGTTGCTCTTCAGGGTCTTGATGTATTCCACCAGGTCAATGAGACCTTCTTCACTGACCTGCCCCTGATACGTTGGCATGATGGGCTTGTAACCCGCGGGCACATGCTGGGAAGGGTTCAAAATTGTGTCGCGCAGCCATCCGTCCGTCGCAATCTGCGTCGATCCATCTTCCATCTGGATCTTCGCACCATAGACGCCGGCCAGGCTTGGCCCCCGTGCTGCCGCAGTGCCGTTGTGACAACTGTTGCAGCCAAGGGAACTAAAGAGGCGCTCACCGTTTTGGGCAAGGCTCATGCCACTGGTGGATTGCTCCGTCCATTTTTGATAGTCGTCGGGCGTCATGGCAACAATTTCGCCAACCATGCCGCTGTGCAATGTGCCGCAGTACTGCGTGCAAAACAGGTGGTAGGTGCCTGGCGTTGTCGCGTTGAACCATACCGTGCTGTAACGGCCAGGAATGACTTCGCGTTTCACGCGAAAGGCGGGAATGGAGTAGGAGTGAAACACATCCTGTGAAATCATCGTCAACTGCACCGGCTTGCCTGTGGGAACATGCAGCGCATTGATCTCATGCTGGCCGCCGGGGTGCTCCGCCTTCCACATCCACTGCTTGCCGACAATGTAAATCTGCATCGCATTGGCTGGCGGGTTGTAGATACGGAAGTAAAGCCACGCGCCCCACACAAAGACAAAGAGAAAGATACCGAGGGGGATGATCGTCCAGGTCGCTTCAAGGAGGGTGGAGCCTTCGATCTGGATCGCATTCGGGTGCTTTTCGGCGCGGTACTTGGTCGCGAAAACGAACAACAAAACACCGACAAGGACCATGCCGAACAGCGTCATGCCCCAGAGAAACAGGTACAGTGCGTCGGCCCACGGAGCAATCGTGGACGCTTCCTGCGGCCAGATGGCGAACGTGGTCATCCACTTGGTGAGGAACTGCCAAAGCACTGGGCTGATATGGGACATCGTGGCCTTTATCTCTTCCTGAAAATCTGGTTCCTGTGTTGCGGTGCTGCCGGCTTATGGCCGTTCTTATTTTGTTCTGCGAGAAGCCTGTTGTGTTCGTGTGGAGACCGGCAAGTTATACCTTTCCCCGGCCGATCGGTTCTTTGCGCGTCAAAGCTGCCTCACGGGTCAACTGGTGATCTCGCCGGAACATGAGAAACATAAATCCACCCAGACCTGCGAGCGTAACCATACCGCCGAGTTGTACCACTCGCGCGACAATGATGCTGTGGCGGTTCCGGTGTGGATCGTAGTGATAGCAGTAGGTCAAAATGTTCGCAACCGGCGAACCGATGTGGTTTCCCGAAGCCTCCACAAGGCCGAGAAGTACGTCTTTCGGCGAATACTCGACACCGAGGTAGTACTGCGCGACACGACCCTCGGGAGTGACGATCTGGATCGAACTCGCATGAGCGAACTGGGTCAAGTGACCGTCAGGGCCAGGAACTTTTACGTAGCCGAAACCGACCGCCTGGCTCAACGCATCCACTGAAGCCTGTGGCCCTACCAGGAAGTGCCAGCCTGCCTCTGTGCCGGGGCGGGCATATCGCTTGGTATACAGTGCCTTCTTCTTCATCGCCATTGCGGGCGTTTCGGAAGGATCAATGGACGCGATGATCACCTGAAAGTCCTTGCCTGGATCAAGGTGGACCATCGCCAATGCCTGGGTAAGGCCGTCCAGCTCTTCGGAACAGAGCATCGGGCACTGGTAGTAAACCAGCGCCAGCACAGCGGGCTTGCCACTTTGGAAATAATCACCCAGATGGACAGACTTGCCAGTCTCATCGGTGAATTGCGCGGTCAGCGGCAACTGGCGGTTCAGATGCTGCTCGACATTTGCGCCCTTCAGGACGGTCGGAAGCTCATTGCCGTACTGATCGCCTGTCTGTTTGTCACCGGGCGCGGACACCTGGGCATGAAGCGGGGCGGACAGCAGACCGGCGCAGACCAGCAGGAACGCTGCACGCCGCAACGCCCTGGTACCTGTCCGAATTCTGTTTGTCCACTTCTTCATTGTCACTCTGTTCTATCGGTTCTCAAGCTTTGCGTGCTCTGACGTTTTACCCTGCTCAAACTCCAGCTTCTGGCCTCGCAGCTCAATCTGATCCAGCTCGTACGAGGTACGGGCAAAGCCATTGGTCAGAGGCGCGGTGCTCGCATGTTCGACATCGCCGGTCAAGCGTGCCTGTTGCAGGTTCGAGCTGGCCGTAACTCCATTGGACGCTGGTAGTCCTCTTTTTACAAGGAGTTGCATGGCCACTTCTATCGGTATCCGAACGGCACCGGCGGTCCCCTGGCCGGGCTCGATCGCGGTGTAGTGTTCGAGCAGCAGGTCTTCGCGGGCATGCATGTCTGCGGTGGACTGATTGGAGTCGTCCGCATCCAGTCGCGGTGTTGGAAAGCTCTGGGCAATCAGACTGGACTCATGCTGCTCCATCGCAACATTGGTGCTCATACTGGCACCCCGGTGCAGGCCTGCGGGCGAACCACCTGCCGTGGCTGCCTGAGGATTTTTGCTGGCTTCTTCGCCGTCCTGTTTCAGCAGGCTATAGTTGATGCCCTTACCCGCTGCGTAGCAAAAGACAAAGAAGACGACAAGAAAGCCAACCAGCGCGGCAAGAAAGACCACAACGCCATTGGCGTTGACGTCGCTCACTTCGTACCCCGGGTGTTCCGCGTTTCGCTTGATGTGCGGATGAGGCTGCGGCTTTTCGATGCCGTGCTCGTCGTTATGCTCTGTATTGAATTGTCCCGAATTAATGGCCATGTTCCGGCTCCAGTATCTCCGCCGTATGCGGATCGTTGAGGACCACCAGCGGACGTGATGCGAGGTTGGTCAGGTAGTACGCAGCCCACAGGCCCATGATGCCGACCGGCACGGTGACGTAGGCCAGCATGGTGATGCCAGCATGGCCGAAATTGTTCATCGACTCAGGGAAGTTCGGTTCAATCAGCCAGAACAGGTCGAACGCGCGAGCAAACATCATGAAGGCGGTGAGGCGAATCATCTTGCGCGGATTGCGCTTGAGGTCGCGACTGAGCAGCATGCAGAACGGAATGACCCAGTGGAAGAGGAAGTCGAGCGAACAGATGGCCCACCAGCCACCGCGAATGCGGTGCAGGTAGAAACCGATCTCTTCCGGCGAGTTGGCCGACCAAATGATCAGGAACTGCGCAAACGTCAGATAAATGTTCAGCATGACAAAGCCAAACAGGAATTTACCCAGGTCGTGCTGTTCGGTGACGCGCAACGCGGTTGCAAACGGTTGCTCACGGGAAAGGCGGACGATTGTCCAGATGCCAACGGCCAGCACCAGGTATCCCTGACCTACCAGGAACTGCAGACCCCACATCGTGGAGTACCAGGTAATGTCGAGCGACATGATCAGATCAATGGCCACAATCGTCAGAAGTGTGACGTAGAACAGGATGCCGATGCCGGAGAGGTTTTCGCTCTTGATGCGCCAGTACTCAAAACTTGCCGAGGTGCCTGCGTTGGGATCCGCGTCGCGCTCAAGAGACCAGCGATTCAGCAAAGCCTTCCACGTCCACAGGAACGCGAACACAACGCAGAACTGAATCGAGACACTCACGGGAGAAAGCATCATGTGCTTCCACGTCAGGGCATGCGCCTCACCCTCTGTGAGCGCATGATTCTCAAGCGCGGTATGCACTGCCTCGTAGGTGGGGTAAGCCATCCAGAGATACAGGCTCTTGCCGAAAAGCATGATGGGAATGAAGCCCACGACCAGCATGGGAAGCGTGTTGGTCATCGCCTCCAACGGACGCCGGAGAACAAGACCCCACTTACCGCCGGAGACATACTGCAGCATCAGCACGCATAGGCCGCCGCCGCAAAGGGAGAACATCAGAAACCAGCTAAGAAGGTAGGCCCGCAGAAAGTGCATGCGGCCCTCGTGCGAAAAAAGAAAGAGTATCGACACAAGGAGAGCGACCGCTCCCCCAATCAGCGCCTGGGAACGCCATGCATTCACCATGGGGGGCGCGCTCAGGTTTTTCGGCAGCACACGCGGGCCATGGTCCGCATGCAGGGCATGGCTGCCGTGCATGGCGTGTGCGTCAAGTTCGTGTCCGTGTGCCATTCGCTCTCTCGTTCCTGGTTCCTGAACTCAGCCCCAATCCAGATTGGGACAATCCATTCGACTGCGTTATCTGGGTCCGTTCAAAGTAGCCGGCGAAGCGGACGATTCCGGGTTCGGGCCGATCGGGGAAATGGTCTGCGCTCCCTTTACCGGGTCATTGCTGTTCTGCGAAGTGCTGCCCGCTGCTGTCTTCCCACTGCGAGAACCATTGTTTGCGCCATTGCTGGTGCCATCGTCTCCCGGGATACCGTTTTCCTGATTGCCCGGCGTGCCATAGACGGCAGTGGCGGGTAGCGTCCACTCCGCGCTGAAGTTGCGTGGCAGACCTTCATGTTCGGCCACATCCCCAATCTTCTCGATGTGTGCGCTGCCCGCGTCCGCAGCGGTGGCGTTCTGGCTTAACTGCAGTGCGCGGATGTACGCGACCACTGCCCAGCGATCTTCCACGGTGAGCTGCGCCGAGTAGTCGGGCATGGCACCGTAACCGTTGGCGATCACGTTATAGAAGTGGCCAAGTGGAGCGTTGCGAAGCCGGTCCGTGTGGAAGTTACCCGCGGGACGATAGCCGCGCTGAACGACAATGCCGCCACCGTTTCCAACCCGCGAATGACAGGCCGAACAGTAGATGTTGTAGCGCTCCTGGCCGCGCTCCAGCAGGGCGGCGTCGACCGGCAGAGGCATGCCGTCGCCCTCTCTTCCGGCTGAGAAGCCAGTCATCAGGTACGAGCTTACGTCGCTCTGGCCGCGTGCAACGGAGTTGGCCACCTGGGGACGAACCGAACGACCGTCCACATAGAGCGACGTTCCGCGCTGCGGGTAAAACTTTGGCTGGTCCTGCATATCCTGCCGGCAGCCTGTGAGCGCCGCCAGCCCAAATGCGGCAACGCCGGCGACAAACATGCGGCCCGGAATGGTTTTCAGCGAGCTTTGCATTACAGGTCCACCTCAACCACACTCACGGCATGAAACTGCTCAAGGAGTGTGCGCGTCTCGGCCAGGTCAAACCGCGGATCGGTGGCTTCCAGGCACAGGAAAAACTTGTCGTCGGTCGCGCCGGAACGGAAGTTCGGCGCGTTGAACAGCGGATGGTAAACCTGCGGCAGACCGTTCAGCGCGAGCATGGAGAATGCCGCGGAAAGGCCGGCGAACAGGATCGTCCACTCATACGCGGGAATGATGAACGCGGGCCAGGAGAATAGGGGGCGGCCAGCGATGTTGACCGGGTAGGAAATCGCAGACATCCACGTCTGCATCAGCCCGGCAGTGGTAAGCCCCATGATTCCACCCAGCAGTGTCATTAGCGGCACACGGTTACGGTGGACATCGAGCGCTGTCGCAGCTTCTTCCACGGGGTAGGGCGTGTAACACTCCATTCGGCGAAAACCCGCGGCGCGTGTGCGCTCCGTCGCGTAGACCATGGCCTGCGGCGTATTGAACTCCGCGAGAAGACCGTAAACTCCTTCTTCGACCGGCATCAGGCCACCTCGTCCACGGTTTCTTCCGCGTTCATACCGTCGATCTTGGTCTGCGGAAGCATCATTTTGATTTCATTCATCGGGATCATCGGAGCGAAGCGCACGAAGAGCAGGAACAGCGTCGTGAACAGGCCCATGGTGCCGACATAAAGCATGTAGTCCCACTTGGTGGCGCGGTAGGTGCCCCAACTGGATGGCAGAAAGTCACGATACAGCGAGGTGACCACGATTACGAAGCGCTCAAACCACATGCCGATATTGATCACGATTGAGATCGCAAACAGGTAGGCCACGTTGGTGCGGAGCTTGCGCCACCAGAGACTTCCAAGCGGGAGCGCGATGTTGAACAGGATGAGCAGCCAGTAACCCCAGCCCATGGGACCGAACATACGGTTCCACATCATGAACCACTCCCAGTGGGAAGCGGAGTACCAGGCCATAAAGACCTCGAGGCCGTAACCGTACGCCACGATCAAGCCGGTTCCGAGCATGACCTTTGCCATGTTGTCCAGGTGGCGCAGGGTCACCAGGTCTTCCATGTGGTAGAACTTGCGGATCGGAATGGCCAGGGTCAACACCATGGCGAAGCCGGAGTAAATCGCGCCCGCTACGAAGTAGGGCGGAAAGACCGTGGTGTGCCAGCCTGGCAATGCGGCGACCGCGAAGTCAAAGCTGATGACGGTGTGTACCGAAAGTACAAGCGGAGTGGACAGGCCGGCCAGCAGAAGCGAGGCTGTCTCATAGCGCATCCAGTGGCGGGTTGAACCGCGCCAGCCGAGTGAAAGGATGCCATAAAACCACTTGGCGAAGGGTAACTGCGCCTTATCACGCAAGGTGCCGAAGTCGGGCACCATGCCGATGTACCAGAAGACCACGGAGATTGTCGCGTAGGTCGATACCGCGAAGACGTCCCAGCAGAGCGGAGACCGGAACTGCGGCCAGATGTTCATGGTGTTCGGCAGCGGCAGGAGCCAGTAACCGAGCCACGGGCGGCCGATGTGAAGCACGGGGAACATACCGGCGCAGACCACGGCGAAGATCGTCATGGCTTCCGCAAAGCGGTTGATCGAGTTACGCCAGCTCTGCTTGAAGAGCAGAAGAATCGCGGAAATCAGCGTGCCTGCATGGCCAATACCGATCCACCAGACGAAGTTGATGATGGCGAAGCCCCAGGCGCCCGGGATGGTGACACCCCAGATACCTACCCCTCGCAGAACAAGCCAGGTGATCGCCACCACAAGCAGTGAAGCCACACCACCCGCAACGATCAGGCCGAAAAACCAGCCGAGCGGGGTATGCGAGGTGAGCACCACGTTCGCGATCTTCTGCGTGACCGAGGTGAAATTGTGACCGGGCGCAATCACGGCAAATTCGCCGGTGCGCGGGTCGATCATCGGATCGTTGACCGGATGACGATAAGGTTCGCTGATCGGTTTGGTCGCCATTACGCCGTCTCCAGCTCGGGATTGGGGTTGGTCACGCCAGCGATATAGCTGGTGCGCGGACGGTAGTTCAGGTCAGCCAGCACCTGGTAAGAGCGCTCTTCCGCTTTGAGTTTTGCGACGCGGCTGTTCTTGTCGTTGATGTCGCCGAAGATAATCGCGTCCGTTGGGCAGGCTTGCTGGCAGGCCGTGACAATCTCTCCGTCACGTACGGCGCGCCCTTCCTTGTCTGCCTCAATCTTTGCGTACTCAATGCGCTGCACGCAATAGGTGCACTTCTCCATGACGCCACGTGAGCGGACGCTTACGTCAGGATTGCGCATGAACTTGAGCGATTCGGTCTCGTAGTCCGCGTAGAGCAGGAAGTTAAAGCGACGAACTTTATACGGGCAGTTGTTGGAGCAGTAGCGAGTGCCCACGCAGCGGTTGTACACCATGGTGTTAATGCCTTCGGGCGTGTGCACTGTGGCGCCCACCGGGCATACCTGTTCGCAGCCTGCGTTCTCGCAGTGCTGGCACATCATGGGTTGAAAGTGCGCCTTGGGTGCGTGCAGGTCGCCTTCAAAGTAGGTGTCGATGCGCAGCCACTGCATGTTGCGCCCGACCTTGACCTGCTCTCGCCCGATGACCGGAATGTTGTTTTCTGCATAGCAGCTGACAACACAGGCATTGCAGCCGACGCAGCTGTTCAGATCTACGGTCATGCCCCAGGCATATTGCATTTCACCGGTGGACTTGTCCTTCTTCGTGTAGCTCCATGCGTCAGGGAAGAAGCTCTCGTCCTTCTCCGGAGTTTCGCGGAGCAGGTTGCCCTCGTGCGCGTACTTCGGAGTCTTCTGCACTTCAGCCAGAGGAGCGGTACGGATGATGCTGCGCTCCATCGCCTCATGCCCGGGCAGGGATTCGTTGCCATTCAGCGCAGGATGGTCCAGATCGCTTTGTGCTGCCTTGCCGCGCTGGTCCATGGAGTGGACGCTGGTCACACACAGATCATGCTTCTCGCCGGTTTTGGTGATCTTTAGACCGGTGGAAAGATAGGGCGAGGACGAACTCTGCAGTTTGTAAGCGTCTGACCCGACGAACTGGGCATTACGACCGTACCAGCGGCCCTGGCCAAGGTGGACCGTTACCACGCCGTCCGGATGGCCTGGAACCATGAGCGGTGGAAACTTGACCTTTTGCCCATGGATTTCGAGCTCGATCATCTCGGTCTCGTCGAGCTTCAGGTCGGTCATGGTGTTGAGGCTGACCAGCGCGGCGTTGTCCCAACTCAAGTGCGTGATCTGCCGGGGCAACTCCTGCAGCCAGCCGTTGTTGGCATAACGACCATCGTAGACGCCCGGGTCGGCCTTGAAGGCAAGTTCCAGGCCGCTGCCCGAAGCTGCAGAGGCGGGAATCGTGGCCGCCCTGGCGGTCGCGCCTGACTTCGCTTCGAACGCGGAGCCTTCCACCCACCCATCATGCAGCGCCTTGCGCCAGCCAGCGGCAGCATCGCCCTTGATGTAGGTTTTGCTGTTCGCCTGCACGACCTCAAAGGAAGACATGCCGGAATTTTCCAGCAGCGACTGCAACACGTCATGTGCAGTCTTGCCGCCGTACAGGGGGTCAATCATCGGCTGCAGAATGGTAATGGAACCATCATAGGCGCGGGCGTCAGACCAGCTTTCCAGGTAGTGTGCCTGGTTGATGTGCCAGGTGGTGCGGGCACCCGTCTCGTCGTCGTGGGAGCCGAGGTGAACTGTGAATGGAACCTTCGAAGCCGCTTCGCCGAACTTCAAGTCACCCGGGGTGGAGTAGATTGGGTTGCCGCCAAGGATGACGAGCGCCTTGACCTGACCGGCATTCATTGCCCCGACCAGGTTGCGCAGATCGGCAAACTGCTCGCTCGGGATCTCCGCAACAGGCTGCGTGTAAATAACGGTTGAGCCGACCGCGCCAAGCTGCGCGTTCAACGCATACGCCGCGGCATGAACCGCGGGAGACGCCTGCTCACCCGGGATGACCACAGCCTTGCTGCCGGATTTCTTCAGATCCGCCAGGACGGCGGTGAAGTACTTCTGCGCGTCTTCGTTCCCGGAGAAACCGGTACCTGCAATAAGGGCTGCGGCGAAGCGGTCAATGTCACTCGGCTTAAGGCCAAGGCGATGCTCTGCCTTTGCGCCGGTGACGGTCGGCATGCTTTCGACCACATAAAGCCGGTTCATTGGCTTTGCGTCCGGTCCGGTCTCGTAGCGGTGGCGCGCGGCGTAAGCGGCACTTAGCGGCAGAAAGCCAGGAAAGGCATTGGACTGGAGAAAATCTGCGTCCAGCGAAAGGATGACGTCCGCATTTTCCAGCTTGTACTGAGCGTCGGTGTATTCGCCGAAAGCAGCCTTGGACGCTACGCGGGCGTTATCACGGTTGACCGGCTCCCACTGCACCAGCTTCGCGCCGGGATACTTCGCCTGCACCTGCTTCCACTGTGCGGCAAGCGTGGGTGAGGTAACGGTCTCGGAAAGAAAGACAACACCCTGCCCGCCCTGGGTCTTTTGCACCTGCTCCAGCAGCGCTGTCTGGAACTCGCTGAAATCGGAGTTGATGCTCTGGCCCATGGTGCGCTTGATGACGTGCTTCGAGCGGTCGGGATCGTACAGGTCCAGCAGGGTCGCCTGTGTGAACAGGTCGGTCTTGCCTTTGGACATGGGGTGTTCCGGGTTGCCGTCGATCTTGACCGGGCGGTACTCCTGGCTCTTGATCAGGACGGGAATAGCACCCGTGGGAAACGGATGAGCTGTGGCAAAGAAGTTCGGCTTGCCTAGGACCAGGTCTTCCGGCTGCTTCACATACGGGTAAATCTGCTCATCCGGCTGCTTGGTGCAGCCAGTCACTCCCGCCAGGGCGAGCTAAGCGCCCATGACCTTCATGAAGCCGCGGCGGGAGATGCCGTCCGTAAGCTCCGATGCCTGACGCGGGAACTCCTCGCGGACCATTTCCACGAAACCCGGAGCGTCGACGAGGTCGTCCAGGCTTTGCCAGTATTTTTTCCCGCGCTTGCCATCCAGGCGGGCGCGCACCTCATCCAGCGTCAGCTTTGCCGGCTTGATGGAGGTCACGACGGTCGCTCCGCCACTCATGCTTTCAACCATGCCGTTCGGTTCCATTCCAGTGTGCGGGGTGCTCATCGGTGGCATACCTCGCAGCTCTGCAGTTCATGCGGGGTACGGATGCGGTAGTGGTCAGAGAGATAGGCTCCAAGTTCCGTCTGCGAGGTGAACTTGCGGTAGCTGGCCGGCAGGATGGCACCTGTCTGCACATCGGAGTACGTCTCGCCCGCGCCATGCATCGGGTTCGGCTGCAACTGGGTGCCACTGCTCCATGCCGACTTGCCGCTGCCGCCAGTGTTGGATGGGCCCTGAACCTGCAGCATCGCAAGCTGTGGATTGCCCTGACCCGGGTCTTTCGTGACACAGTTGACCTGCTGGGCAGTAGGACCACCCTTGCCGGTTTCGGCACACCACACGGGCTTGTTGGAGCTCGGTCCGCTCCAAGCCATGTTGTAGAT
>CALMAP010000057.1 GCA_937859825.1 uncultured Terriglobus sp.
GTCATGCGCGCGACCAATCCTGGCGGAGAGCATCTGCCGCCCATGGATTTCACCCGCATGGTGCAATCCATTTACATGAGCGCGATGATGCAGCTTGGCGCGGGCACGCCGCAGGGCGAGCAGGCACGCGTCGACCTGATCGGCGCAAAACAGAGCATCGACATGCTGGGTGTTATTGCTACCAAAACAGAGGGTGGCCTGGATGCAACCGAACAGCGCCTGATCGAGTCTGCGCTTTTCGAGCTGCAGATGGGTTTTCTTGAGATTACGCAATTGCTCGCGCGGCAGTCGGCAGCCAAGCAGGGCACTCCGGGAGCATCGCCTTTTGGTGCGGGACCGGGGACGCCGGGCGGCCCACGGATCGTGACGTAGGAGCGGCGAGATCGGCAGCGAGGCTCCAACCGAACCGCTTTACGCGTCCATGACGTTTCTTGGAACCGGCACCAGCATGGGGGTGCCCACGCTTGGTTGTGCCTGCGAGGTTTGCCACTCCCCTGACAAGCGCAATGAGCGCACGCGTTCGTCAGTTGCCCTGCGCTACAACGGCAAAACGGTGCTGATCGACACCGGCCCGGATTTTCGGCACCAACTCTTGCGTGAGGGTATAACGCAGATTGATGCCGTGCTGTACACCCACGGCCATGCGGACCATGTGCTGGGCTTCGACGATCTGCGGCCACTAACCTTCGGCAAGCCGGAGTCCACACCGCTTTATGCCGACGACAGTACCGCAACCATCATCGAGCGCATCTTCGAGTACACCTTCCGCAAGCAGAACCGCTACCCCACCAGCGCACGCGTTGACCTGCACCGCCTGAGCACCGAGCCGGGGACGATGCTTTCTCTTTTCGGCGCGCAATTTGAGCGGATTCCCGTGATCCACGGGCGCAGCACAATCGCGGGCTACCGATTTGGCAAAGCAGCGTACCTGACGGATATGAGCGACATCCCCACGGATAGCCTCAACCGCTTAAAGGATCTGGACGTGCTGGTGCTGGATGCACTGCGGCGCGAACCGCATCCCAGCCACTCCCATCTGGACAACAGCGTGCGTCTGTCTCTACAAATTGGCGCCAAACGAACGTACTTCACGCACATCTCCCATGACCTTGACCACGCCGCGACGGAAGCGAACCTGCCGGAAGGCACTTTCCTCGCCTATGACGGCCTCAGCGTGGAGTTCGCGATCGCATGACGGAAGCAGGATGCACGTTGTTTCGTTCGATCGAGTCTGTGCCGGAGGGCTTCGGGCCGAGCGTGATTACTGTCGGGAACTTCGATGGTGTGCACTGCGGCCATCGCTCCTTGATCGATGTGGTGGTAAGGCGTGCGCGAGCCTTGCAGGCGAAAGCTGTCCTCGTGACGCTAGACCCACATCCGGCGAAGGTACTTCGCCCGGACAAAGCACCCCCTCTAATTACACCGCTTGAAGAAAAGTTGCGACTCCTGTTCGAGACTGGGCTGGATGCCGTGCTGGTCGTGCCGTTCGATGCATCGCTGTCCCGCATGTCCGCACGGGACTTCTGCTGGACGGTGCTGGTGCAGCGGCTCGGCACGCTGGAAGTACACGAGGGTGAGAACTTTCGCTTCGGCTACCAGGCGCAGGCGGACATTGATGGACTCACCGAGCTTGGACGCGAATTCGGCTTCAAGGTCGAGACGTATCGCCCCATGCAGATCGATGGCGGTGTCGTATCGTCCAGTCGCGTCAGGCAGGCTATCGCGATCGGCAACATGTCGTCTGCGAGACACCTGCTCGGACGCCCGTTCTCCATCGACAGCACCCCGGCACGCGGACGCGGCTACGGCACCCAATATGCTGTCCCTACGATCAATCTTGCGCCGTACCTTGATCTGGTGCCAGCAAACGGCGTGTACGTGACAGAGATGCAGATCGGCCTTGGTCAGCATGCGGTTCGTTTTACGGGTGTGACGAACATAGGCAACCGTCCCACCTTCGGCGCAGACTCTTTCGCTGTAGAAAGCTATCTGCTGCGCTTCCAGCCCGTCTCGCTGGATGAGAGTACCCCTCTGCGCCTTGCCTTTCTGAAACGCCTGCGCGAGGAGCGCAAATGGCCCTCTCCCGAGGCATTGAAAGCACAGATTGGCATAGATGTCGCCCGAGCGGAACGTTGGTTTCACCTGCGCGAAGTGCTTGGGAAGAGCGACTCTGCCTCGCCGCTCCGTCGCTGACTCTGTTGCAGGGCTCTCAGTAGGATGCCCAAGTGAACTTACCTAACGCGGAGGTGGCGTCTGGGGCCGCTGCGTCGTGCTTTTGACGGTCGACTCTCCCGTTGGCGGCGTGTAGGGACGGTATGGTCCCAGGGGAGAGTTCACGTACCCGGCCCGAGGTGTAGCGGGAGTGGTGGTCTTCGGAGTCGGAGTGGCAGGCGAAGACGCTGGAGCCGAATCACTCGGCATCGTGTCTGCCGGTGCGTCGGCCGGGGGTGCGGGCGTGGCAGTTACGTCTGACGGCTCGGCTGTCTTCGTTGCGGGCGGCGCGGCGGAGTCATCCGTATCGTCGTCCGTGTCCTCTTCCTTCTTCGGCTTCGCGGGCGCGGTATTCTCATCGGAAGGTGCAACATCCAGCGTCTTCTTCAGCGAACCGCTCGGGAACTGCTCGCCAGGACTGCGCGCGATCGCAACCTTCATAAAGGCCGTCCAGGCAGGCAGCGCCGCTTTTGCGCCTGTCTCTTTCTCGCCAAGCGCAATACGGTTGTCGTAACCGATCCAGGTACCACAGGT
>CALMAP010000058.1 GCA_937859825.1 uncultured Terriglobus sp.
GCCCTTTCGGCCAGCCCAGTGTGTGTTCACATACTGCATCCAGGCAGCCGCTTCAGCCGGTGTGCCCGTTCCCAGGTTCAGAGCCACTTGCGGTTGCGTGTGAATCAATTCGCAGAAACGCAGGAACTCATCCGTGCCGAAGGTGTTGTATTCCGGAATTCCCCAGGAAGGATTGATCATGGAAACACGTTTGTCCAGCGGCCCCACACCATCTTGCCAGTGATAGGCCGAGGTGAAATTACCCCCGAAGCGTACCACCGGCGACTGCAGCTCGCGAGCCATTGCGATCACATCCGGGTCCATGCGATCAATGGCGTCCGAAGGAAGGAGCGATACGTTATCAACCTGCGCGCGCGCATCGTCGCTCAAAGACACGACCAGATCGACAGGTTCCAGCGGTGCCACGGCTTGGGTTTTTAGTTGAAGCGTGAAGGTGTATTTTTCCCAGGCGTCAGAGGTAGCTTGAAGGTCTGCCGTGGCCAGTACCTGCTCGGGATGCGCGCTGCGGCGAAGCGACACCTTGAATCCACCGCTGCCGCGTACGTGCTTCAGCATGATGCTGCCGTTATATTGCAAAGTCCGCTGCACAGGCAGGTACACGCGCTGAGAGATACCGACTTCTTTCCCGGGAAGCGCCATCAGTAGCAAGGATTGAGCGGAGTTGGCGGCATCGCCTCGCACCACCAGGTAACGGCTACCCTGGCTTCCATCGAGCGGCTCCCAGGGAAGTGGCAGACCCAGTTCCGAGGCGCGGCGCAGTTCAGGCCTGCTGCGCAACATCTCTTGAACGTGTCCGGCATTCCACAGGCCCTCTTCAAAGGAAGGATTCTCCACCACGTCTGCCCACAGGCCGCCATAGGTCGAATGACCAATCGGTTCGAGAAAGCTACCAAAAAGCGTTCCGGGGATCGGCTGGACTGTTGCGGGTTCAGTGATGCGAAGGTGGATGACGCTCCCGGACACATGCCCTGTCTCAGTAAGCTGTGCTGAGCATGCAAATGCCCATCCTATGCAGAATGCGCTGCTAAGGATTTTGAGCGTGGATCGGCAAAATGCAAAAGGTCTTGGAAGAGCAAACATGGGAGCGGCCTCGAATAGAACGTGCCAATTGTAAGCGCTTTCTTCTCTACAAGCGAAACAAGCAGTACAGCGAAGCAGATTCACTGATCGCTGATCGGCTTGCCTCTTCCCTGCTGTGCCTGGGCAAGGTTTGCAGCCTTTTCCAACTCTGCCTCAGAAGCCTGTTTCTCCCCAAGGCGTGCCAAGGTGAGGCCCAGATAGTAGTGAGCCGGCTGGTACTCCGGCGAACTCACCACAGCCCTGTTAAGCATGGCTTGCGCTTCTGTGTATTTCCGCGCGCGGTAGGCCAGGATTCCCATGCCGGTTAGAGCGCCGCCATGGGACTGCATACGATTCAGCGTCTTCTCAAACATCTGTTTCGCTTGGTCGTCCTGGTGCGCATCCAGGGCCATTTGACCAAGCTGATAGTAGGATTCGGTCTGCACCGGCTTGAGCGCAATGGACTTCTGAAACTCCGCAGCGGCCTTTTCAGTCTGCTGCTGCATCTGGTAAAGATGGCCGAGCCCATACATCGCGGTCGCGTCCTCCGGATGCTTCTGGAGATACGTCTTCAGGTGAAGCTCGGCATCCGGGAAATGTCCCTGATCCATTTCCACACGGGCCAGCGCATACATCGCTCGCTCGTTCTGCGGTTCGAGCAAAAGTGCCGCGCGCAAAGCCTCGGATGCAGTGACGAGACGGCCCGTTCCTTGCGCTTGCAAACCCAGATCCACCAGCAGAACAGCGTCGTCCGGTACCGCCGCGTGCGCACGCTGAAGTATCCGCAATGCTCCCGCGTTGTCGCCGGCTGCACGAGTTTGCACCGCAAAAGCCACGGCCGCCCTCTGCTCCCCTTTGCGTGCATGGTCGTCTTCAGCAGCCCCTTGCAGTGCTGCCTCAAAGTGATCCATGGCGGCAGGAAAGTCACGGCGATGCAACAGCAGTTCCCCATACAGGTCGTTTGCGCGGAGAGAGGTTGGTGACTGCGCAAGCACCTGTTTCAGGAGCTGCTCGGCCTCATCCTCGTGTCCACTCGCCATCTGATCTACGGCCTGCGCGATCAGCTGCTCCGTGGTGA
This sequence comes from uncultured Terriglobus sp., assembly GCA_937859825.1. Classification (GTDB taxonomy): domain Bacteria; phylum Acidobacteriota; class Terriglobia; order Terriglobales; family Acidobacteriaceae; genus Terriglobus. The sequence goes on from CALMAP010000058.1 coordinate 2,138, forward strand.
GATGCGAAGATCGCCTTGCCTTCGTTTGCCCCTGCCCTGCCCTGGCCGTCGTTGCGCGCCCAAGGAGCGCCGCCAGCAACAGATACGTCAGGGTGCTCGAGAAATATCTTGATGCTTCAGACGTGGTCATAGGCCAAAGAAAGCAGGAGCCCGTGAACAGGCTCCTGCGAACTTAACACGAACATCCAGGCCACGAATCAGAACTGGAACCTGCCCGTGAGCTGTACCTTACGCGGTCCATCGATGGTGCCGGTTGGCACGCCAAAGAAGTTGTCGTAAGGGTTCGTGTTCGGTGTACTGAAGATGTGGCGGTTGAATGCGTTCAGCATTTCCACCTTCAGGAAAAAGGTGACTTTTTGTCCAATCGGCGTCTTCTTCAGAAAGCTGAAGTCTTCATTTTTGTAGCGGTAGTTGCGAATTTCACCCGTGACTCGCGGTACGTCGCCGAACTGAAAATCACCGTTGTCGCAGGCAGCACAATTGCCGGCCAGCTTCGCACGCAGAACGCGGTTCTGACCCTGATTCTGGTCATAGAACGCCGGAGCGGGCTGCAGGGCAGAGTAACCGGGGTTGTCAACACGGCGCAGACCGTTAAATTCGGAATCCACATTCGGGTCGGGTCCGTTTACAACGCCACGGGCCTTTAGGTTTCGGAACGGATCAATGTGCCCGCGCCGGGCGTTACTGGCAAACTGACCGCCTGGAATGTGAGTGAAGGCGATGAAGTTATCCCATCCAGGAATTCCAGTGGCACCCCCAAAGGAGGTAGGTTGACCTGACTGGTAACGAAGTACACCACCGATTTCAAATCCGCTGATGAGGGACCGGGCCAGAGGATTGTTGAAATTGAGCAGGCTCTTATTCTTGCCGAACGGAAGCTCATAGATGAAGCTGGTTACAAACGTGTTTGGGATGTCCTGAATGGAGAGTGATTTCTGACTCTTGGAGTTGAAGGGATCCTGAATCTGCTGGACGCCACCATTGATTCCCGGCAACGCGGAATCCGCATTGGTGATCGACTTCGACCAGGTGTACGACGCCTGAAGATTAAGACCTTGCGAGAACCGCCGTTCCACGGACGCAATCAACGCTTCATAGGAGGAGTGACCGACGTTCTGGAGGCAGCAGTCCGTTGCGATAAACCCATACTGAGGGAACGGACGAAGCGCCTGCTGATACCGGGCCACTGTGTTGAAGGTGGCATATGGCAGCGGTGTAGGGACGGCCGTGTTGCTGACCGCGTATTGCCTGCTCAGAATGTCGCCAAGCCCAAAGCTGGACTTGGGAATATTGTTCAGGTTCTCGATGCCCGAACGCAGGTGCGAGCCGGTCGAACCAAGGTAGCCGATCGTCATAATAAGGTCTTTTGCAAGTTCCTGCTGAATTTGCAGATTCCACTGTTGAATCGCTGACGGACGGCCGTACGATGCTTTGATGTAGTTGCTGAATGAGGTTGGAGAGTCTGAGTTGCCGCTATCCCAGAAGGCGGGATCAAGATTGGTCCCGATGGTAGAAGGCTTAATTCCGCCGTCTACTGAGAATGCAGGGTCGAACCCGTTCCCGGATTGCACGGTAGGCACCGAGTAGCCGGTAAGTTCAGCCCCACCAAAGTCGCTGTAAAGCAGCGGTGCATAGAGGGTAGAGAAGCCGCCACGCAGCACAAACTTGTTGTTCAGCGACGAGGGCGAGAAAGCAAAGCCAACCCGGGGTGCGATGTCCTTGTAGTACGTGTCTGCCCAGCGTGGATTGCAGTTGGTGCACGTCGTTCCAAAGATCAGAGCGCCTGCACGACCGCTCCTGGGATCGATCGCTGTTGTGCTGAAATTGGAGGTATTGTTCTTGGCCTCACGCCGTGGCGCATCCACATCATAGCGAAGACCGATGTTCAGAACGAGGCTATTGGAAACCTTGAAATCGTCTTGAACAAAACCTGCCACGTAAGTCGAAAGCCACTTGGGTTGGTGGAACGGAACCGTTGAATCTCCTGCATCGGCGGTGCCGAGCAGCAGACTTGCAAAGCCGTTTCCGGTCCCGGAATTGAAGGGGCTGATCTGGGTGACGCTGGTCTCGCCACCCTGGAAGCTGAGCCGGCCATTGATGCGATCCTGAGCCAACGGTGAGTACTGCTGATACCGATAGTCGAAGCCCAGTTTCAGGCTGTGACGGCCGATCTGCCAGCTCACGGAGTCGTTCACGCGAATGCCATTGTCGATGTTGTCACCGAGCTGGTTGCGGCTGAGCGACTGGTAGCCGCCAACGTCAACGCGTGGAAAACCGGCAGTAAACGGAGTGCCCAGTTGCGGGTTGTAGTTGACGCCGGTACAGGCTTCAATGGAACCATTGATCGAAAATGACCCGTTATAACCAAGATTCAAGTGGTTCAGCAGCGAGGACGAGAAGATGTGGTCCCATCCTGCGCGGCCAAAATGGGTGATGAAGTCCTGAGTCTGAACATTGGGATCGACAGGAGATGGAAGGGTTAGAAAGGTCGGATTGTTGCGGGTATTCTGGCGCGAACTGTAGGAGCCGAACACCTTATCCTTCGAACGGATGTTCTGATCGACGCGAACGGTGTAGGTCGTGTTCGCCAGCGTTGAGGAAGAAGCAAGAATGTAGTTGCCAATGAGCGCACTGTTCGTAGGTGTCGGGTAGAAGGCAGCGATCTTTCTGCCTACGGCGCTGAAGCGAGCCGACGGAATAATATTTCCAGCGAAGGCCGAGCGGCAACGAACGCCGTTTACAGTTCGAGTGGTTGCAGGGTCGAAAATCTGACCGTTTAAAATCGGAGTGCCGTCGCAAGGGTTGATGCTGCCATTTGCGCCGCCAATCAGACGGTCCGAGAAGTCGCCGCTCAATTCAGGAGTTGTGGGAACATTGCTGGTCGCAACACCACCCTGTGTCAGGCGATATTGTTCCCAGGAGAAGAACGCAAATGTCTTATCGCGACCGTTGTAGAGGTGAGGAACAACAAGCGGACCACCGGCACTAATACCAAAGTCGTACTGCTTATCGGCGGGACGGCGATTATTGAATGCGCCGACTGTGTCACCAACCGAGTTGTAATACGCTTTGCGACCATTGTTGAACCAGTCATTCGCATCCAGAGCTTCGTTGCGGAAAATGCCGAACACGCTTCCGTGAACCGCATTCGTGCCGGCTTTGGTTACGAAGTTCTCGATACCACCTGAGGTACGTCCAAACTCTGCCGCCGGTGTAGAGGTCGTTACTTTGAACTCGGAGATTGCTTCCACAGAGAGGGCTTCTTCGTCGAAGGACGAGCCGTTCTCGGAACGCGTCTGGCTGGCGCCATCGAGAAGCACCTCGTTGCCGAAGTTCTGACCGCCGCCGATCTTTGAAATAAAGATGCCGTTGTTGCTGTTTCCGGAGCCCGGTCCGACAGTACCAGGAATCAGAAAGACGAAAGCTTCAGGCGAACGCATCGCGCCGACCCCACCAAGTGCGAGAGGAAGCTCTATGATCTGCCGCGCACTCACCTCACCGCCAGCGTCTGACGATTGCGTTTCGACGGTCGGAGCGTTGGCTGAAACAGTGACGGTGTCGGTCTGACCGCCCACCGAAAGGTTGATGTCGAGACTGGTAGTCGTGCCCACACGGACTTCTACATTCGTGTTGACCTGCTGCTTGAAGCCAGGGGCCTCTGTCGTGAGCGTGTAGCGGCCAAGCTGGATGGACGGGAAGCGGTAGTTTCCCGAACTTGAGGATTTCGCCGTGTACACTGAACCGTTTTCGACGCCTTTAGCGGTAAGGGTCGCATTCGGGACGGCGGCACCGCCACTGTCGATTACATTGCCGGCGATCTGGCCCTGGTTCGTCTGGGCATGGGCGCACACTGCGATCAGCAGCAAGAAAAGCCCTGCGCAGAGTCGGCGTAGCTGTCTCATTCGGTTCATCGGTGAAGCCTCCAAGCAGTGCGTTGTATCCGGTCCAGCGAGTGCAGACCCTGTCGCTTATCGAACTGCCCTTTGAACTCCGGCAGCATTCGTGTAAGCGTTTACGTAAATATCTTGACGCCGAGCACACTAACCGATCAGCCAAATGGTTGTCAATGGCCTCCGTCAAGAGGTGGACACCTGACTCCACCGCCGCGGCATGAAGCGATGAAGCGCCGGCTTCTTGCTAACCTGCCATTCGAGTGACGCATACTTCGAGTCTGGTTCAGCAACTGCCGCTCGCCTTTATGTGGTTTATGCCAACAGGAAAGCGCAGTGATTGCGTTTGCTGCTTTCCAGCAGCTAAGGTTGGGCATGCCTCTGCTACCCTCCAGGCGCAGGTGGAACCTCGTTCTTGTCTGCGTCGGGATCCATGTGCTTTGTTTGACTACCGCAGCGGGGCAGGCACCCGCTGTTCGCCAAGCATTTGAACGTGGCGCAGCCGCCATGCGCAATGGCCAGCCGGCCGCAGCGGAGCAGGCCTTTCGCGATGCAGTCAAGCTTGCGCCGAGCATGGCTGAGGCGCATTTGGATCTTGGGCTGGTTCTTGGGCGCGAGGGCAAGCTGGCGGAAGCCATCCAATCCTTGCAGCAAGCCATAATTCTTGATCCTTCGCAGCCTTCCGCTGGTATGTTTCTCGGCATTTTTCTGTTCCAGAGCAACCGGCCAGACGAGGCCCGAGCAGCTTTGCAGAAAGAGCTCAGCCGTGAGCCGGACAATGTGGAAGCGCTGGTCTGGTTAGGCAACGTGGAGCTAGCCACAGCTCACCCAGATCGAGCCGCTGCAGCCCTGGACAAAGCGGCGGAAAAAAGCCCTGACAACCTCGACCTGCTGGAACTGCGTGGCAAAGCGCACAGCCAGGTCGCGCGCGACAGCTATGCCCGCATGGCGAAGCTGGAGCCGGACAGCTGGCACGTACACCGTGTACAGGCTCAGATTTTTGCGGACGAGGGAAAGCACGCCGAGGCGGTCACCGAGTATCAGGCCGCGATCAAGCAGCAGACACGTAACCCGGATCTGTACGAGGCACTTGGCGACGAGTACCGCGCAAGCAGCCAATTGGAAGCGGCACAGGCGGCTTACCAGACCGAGCTGAAATTAGCCCCTACCAACCCTGTTGCCATGTACAACGCGGGCAGCGTAGCCATCGAGCGCGGGGACAGCGCCGCAGGTGTGCCACTTCTGCAGGCAATGGTGAAGGTTTACCCTGGTTCGCCCGTTGCCGAGTACTACCTCGGCAGGGGGCTGGCTTCGCTTGGCAAAGATCAGGAAGCTGCCAATTGGCTCCAGAAAAGCGCAACGGGCGATCACAACGGCGAGATCGGAAAGCGCTCGTACTATGAACTGACAAGGATCTACCGCAAGCTGCATCGGACGGAAGACGCACAGGCCGCGCTGGCGGACTACAACCGCATCCGGGAAGCGCAGGAGAAAGCCAGCACACAACAGGTGCAGGACTGGAAGAAGCTGGCGCAGCCAACCGCGGAAAGCGCGGCAGCCACCGGAAACTCACAGCCCTGAGCCGGGCTTAACGGTCTAAGAACTTAAGAACTCCGCAAGGGAGCAGCGTGCGCTATCACCTCCGAATCGCTTTCAGCCTCTCCCTCCTGCTGCCGGTTGCACTTCAGGCAAATGCTCAGGCGCTCCCGCTCTCCGGCGAGTTCCGCGGTACTCACGATCCTTCCATCGCAAAGGAAGGCGACACGTTCTACGTGTTCGCGACAGGTGCAGCGTTTGCGCCGCGCTCGACAGATGAGCAGGCTGCTGGGCCGCCATCGCCAAGCGAACAGCCCCGGCCCCGGCCTACCACTACGGGGCAACTGCAAATTCGTTGTTCCAAAGACATGCTGGCCTGGAAGCGCTGTGGACAGGTCTTCGCCGAGATGCCAGCCTGGATCAAGATGTTGAGCCCGAAGACGCAGGATCTTTGGGCGCCAGACATCTCCTTCTACAACGGCAGCTTTCATCTCTACTACGCGTTTTCGGTCTTCGGCAAGAACACGTCGGGCATTGCCCTGGCGACAAACGCAACGCTTGACCCGGCAAGCCCCAACTACAGGTGGGTGGACCGTGGTCTCGTTCTACAGTCGTTCGCCACAGACGACTACAACGCGATTGACCCGAACGTGGTTCTGGACGGCACAGGCGAGCCGTGGATGTCCTTTGGCAGCTTCTGGACTGGAATCAATATGCGTCGTCTAGATAAAGGCACTGGGCTTTTGTCGAAAACAGACACAAGAACCTACCTGCTCGCCTCCCGCGCGAAGCCAGCTCAGGATATCCCGGAGTCGCCAGGGCTGCCGCCGGTCACGCAAGCCATCGAAGCTCCTTTTATCTTTGCTCACGGCGGCTTTTACTACCTGTTCGTCTCATGGGATCTCTGCTGCCGCGGGGTAAAAAGTACCTATCGGGAGATGGTGGGCCGTTACCG
>CALMAP010000059.1:0-2669 GCA_937859825.1 uncultured Terriglobus sp.
TCGAATGTCAGCGTCACGTATCGATGTTCATGCACACTTCCTTCCCGGCTTCTACCGGGAAGCTCTCATCGGGGCGGGCATCACGCGTCCCGACGGAATGCCAGCGATTCCGGAGTGGAGCGAAGCGGCCGCAATAGCCTGCATGGACGAGCTCGAGATTGCTACTGCCATGCTTTCCATTTCCTCTCCCGGTGTGTACTTCGGCGATGCAGAGAAGGCGAATGAGCTCACTCGGCGTGTCAATGAAGAAGGTGCCCGTCTCGTCGACGCCTACCCCGGTCGCTTCGGATGGTTCGCGAGTACCTCCCTGCCGGATGTCGAGGCCGCTGTACACCAGGTTAGTTACACGCTCGACACACTGCATGCCGACGGGATTGTATTTGAGACGAACGCTTCCAGCATTTATCTCGGAGACCCCTGCCTGAATCCGCTCTACGAGGAGCTAAACCAGCGCAAGGCTGTACTTTTTCTGCACCCCACATCGCCTGCGTGCGTAGGGTGCGATTCGCTTTCGCTGGGTTACCCTCACCCGATGCTCGAGTTCATGTTCGATACCACGAGGACCGTGGCCAACATGATCCTGTCTGGCGTAACAGTTCGTTACCCTGACATCCGCATCATCGTGCCGCACGCGGGTGCTGCCCTATCGGTTCTGACCAGCCGCATCGATCTGCTTATGCCCTTTTTCCAGCAACACAGCGCTGCCAAATCCCCCAGCATGCGTGTCGAGTTGCGCAAGCTTTATTTCGATCTGGCCGGTGCGCCCCTTCCAGAACTCTTGCCTGCATTGCGTTCCATCGCAGACGATAGTCACATCGTTTACGGAAGTGACTGGCCTTTTACTCAGAAGGAATCATGCCTGAGGCTCGCAGAGCAACTAGATCAGACTGAGACTCTCACAAGCACCCTGAAGCGTATGTTTATGCGCGAGAACGCCGGTACGCTCTTTCCCCGCCTCGGCGCCGCAGCAAAGGCCGGTACAGCAGATAGTGCAAGAATCTGAGACCTCCTTGCGACAGTACAAGCAAACAAGGCAAGCCGGCCTTGGTCAGTTCTACGGCAATCCACGAGATTTGGAGAGAAGGTCATGCATACAGTCAAGGTAGTTAGCACTGCATTCGGCTTGCTCGCGATGTGCGTGCTAATCGGAGGAGTCGCTGATGGCCGGAGAGGGATGAGACAGGGGGCAGTTGCCTTCCTGCCGATTTGGCTCGCCGGTACAGGCCTGAATCTCTACTCCGGTGTGAAAAATGCCGGATACAGTGTTTCGGAAGAACTACCGATCGCCGCTGGCGTATTCGCTGGACCAGCTCTAGCAGCGTTGGCATTGCGCGCGCGGCTCGGCCAGAGGAAATAAGCCTTCTCCGATGATTCGCTGCTTCCCGCGATCGCTAATCGCTGTAACCTTGATGTTGGGGTCCTGCGCAGCCTGTGCAGAGCCTGGCCCGCTACTTCCTTGCGAACAGGGCTCGACGTTCACCTTAGATCTCGCAACTTCTTTGCCATCGGCCCAATCGCCTGCCGGCTCTGCTCAAGGGCCGGAGGTGAACTACCCCTTCTTACGTTTTGACGAAGACTGGAGCTCGTTCTGCTCAGCGCCACAACTGAACAAAGATGTCCAGCACCTAAAATGTCTTCGTTTCCGCGACAAAGATCACTTTTACGTAACCCTCTCCTCCGAGGTCAGGGAAGTCTATGAAAGCTATGATCATCAATATTGGGGAAGCGGACCGCAGGGTGAGGCTGGTTGGAGTCTTCAGAGATACCTGCTCGGAGCTGACTGGCACTTCAATTCAAACTGGCGGTTGTACTCTGAAGCGCAGGCCGCCCTGGCGAACGGCCGGGTTGATGGGCCCAGACTTTACGACCAAGACAAGCCAGACTTACATCAGCTGTTTCTCGACTACAGTACAAAAATTGCCGACGACAAGCTCACTATACGGGCCGGACGTCAGGAGCTACAGTTCGGCTCCGGCCGTCTGGTCGAAGTACGGCATGGTTTGAATGCACGAATCAGCTTCGACGGCGTGAGAGCAACGCTCAGCCGTCCCGGCCTGCAACTAGATGGCTTCGTGACACGGCCAACCTTCCAGCGTTCCGGCTTTTTCAACGACGTTCCGGATTCTCACCAAATCTTCTGGGGCATCTACGCAGTGAAGGCGCTTTCGGAGTCATCGTCATTCGACCTCTACTATCTCGGCCTCAACCAAAAGGCGCAAACCTTCGCTGCTGGTGAGGGTCACTATGTACTGCACACAATCGGTACCCGCTTCTTCCGCAAGCAGAGCCGCTGGGATTTAGACGATGAGCTCATTGTGCAAGTTGGGACGTTCGCGCACGGAGATATCCGCGCATGGTCTGCTTCGGGTCAACAGGGATACACCGTACAACACGTGCCGGCGTCTCCCAGGTTAGGCCTGCGTACGGACATCACCAGCGGAGACAATAACCTGGGCGACCGCCACCTGGGCACCTTTTTCCCTTTGTTTGCGCGTGGTAAGTATTTTGAAGAGGCGGATCTGAATGGTCCGCTCAACACCATCGACGTCATTCCTTCGCTTGACCTACACCCTTCTTCGGCAGTGTCTCTGTCCCTAAGCTACGGTGCTTTCTTCAGAGAGTCGTTGGCAGACGGCCTGTATGGCTACGCGGGAACACTGTATCGCTCT
>CALMAP010000059.1:2679-16670 GCA_937859825.1 uncultured Terriglobus sp.
GTCAGAGTCGAGCACGCCTGATTGGAACGGAAAGCGAAGTGGACCTTAACTACAGAGTGGCAAAGAGCGCTGTCGTCCGCTTGGTTTACGAGCACTTTTTCGCGGGACCATTCCTTCATGAACGGCCACCAGGGAAAGACGTGAACTACGTCACTGTGTGGCTAGATCACCACTTTTGAATGGCTGTGATCATTGCCCCCGCAGCCCGTTGTCGAACGAAAGGAGTTTGATCCATGAACGAAAAAGTTAGAGCTGTTCTATCGGACTATCACGACAGTATGCGGCACGGCAAACCGCTCATACCTGGCGTAAACGCTGGAGCGTTTCTTGCTGTTGGGCCCGACACTGGGCAGCTACTACATATTCTTGTTAGGAGCTTGAATGCACCGACGATCCTTGAACTCGGAACCTCGATGGGCTACTCAGGTATTTGGCTTGCCGACGCTGCCCGGGAGACAGGAGGGCGCGTCATCTCGATGGAGATCGACGCACAAAAGGCAGAGGTTGCAACATCCATGGCCGCGAAAGCAGGATTGGCGGCTTACATTGAAGTTCGTGTGGGTGATGCGGTTGAACTCCTTGGCTCCCTTGACAGCTCGATTGACTTCGTTCTTCTTGATCTTTGGAAAGATCTCTATGTGCCGTGTCTAAACGCCTTCTATTCCAAGCTGACTGATGGCGCAATCATCGTGGCCGACAACATGATCTCGCCCGGGGGCAAAGATGTAGTTGCTTATGCCGAAGCGGTCCGCTCAAGAGCAGAGATGACAAGTGTGCTGCTCCCGGTCGGTTCGGGTATAGAAGTAAGCCGCTACCGATCCGGCTGGACAAAGATGAGATAGTACATAGCAGATGCCGCCAAAGAACTATCGCAAGTCAGAGCTGGCAGTTTAACCGAGGCGGAGCCCCAATCGTTCGCGACACCGTGCCAACTGAACGCCTTTGCCACACCACCAGCGGAGCGAGTCGACGCTCTTGTCCTAGTCGCCTGTTCCTGGGTCGTGCCGACTCCCGATATGTGCGGGATCGCAACGTTTGCGACGGAGGTGTCCAGCGTTTCGAAAAAAGGAGCGAGAGTGACAGTCAAGGCAACGGACCACTGGGACTCCTTTGTGCCCGGTCGATTGCGATGCAACTCAGCGTTTAAATCGCCTGAACAGAAAGCGTCTCTAGAGGCGCTTCCTCTCTCTTTTGCTGGCTCTTCCTTTGTTCCGCCGAGATCAGGAAATAACAGGGAAAAGTGAGCAAACAGGTCAACGCGAAGAGCCACCAGCTGGTGTGACGGAACGCCTCTGCTGCATGTGTAGGCGTGCCATAGTGAAGCGCATGGCTGCTGTAGAGCACGCTTAGAAGAGCGGTGCCGATGGACGCCCCCGTTCGCTGCAGCATATTTAGGATCGGCGCGGCGTCCGGTAACTGATCGGACGAGACCGCGGCAAAACCTGCCGTCATTGCGGGGATCGTCGCAAGTGCCACACCGAGTCCTCGACCGAAAAGCACAAAACCGAGCCAGATCATTCCGGTCTCTGCATCGGCGAAGCCGAGTGGAACTGTTGCCAGAGCCGTGATTACGCCACCCGCTAAGAGCAAGCGTCCAGCTCCATAACGGTCCGTTAGCCATCCCGCTAGCGGGAACCCGATGGCGGTTCCTATGACCTGCGGCCCCATCAGGAGCCCAGCGGCAAGCAGGCTCTCGTGGCGTACCTGTGTGAAGTAAAGGGGTAGCACAATCTGCGCACCAAAACTCACCGCGCCACCGAGAAACATAATTAGGGCTGCATATAAGAAAATGGTCTCTTTGAAGAGCCGCAGTTGCAGGAGCGGACTTCTGACTCGGAGGGCCCAAAGCGCGAAAGCCGCAAGCGTTCCGAGGCCGCAGAGAGTAATCAGGTCACCCTTCACGGAGTACAGCGTTCCAGCGGTACCGACCACGGACACGCCATAGATAAACAGTGGCAGACCCGAGAGCGCGAGAAAAAGACCGACCCAGTCGAGCTGGCCAGCCGCACCCGTTCGAACAGCAGGCAGCCATCGTAGTCCTGCACCAAAGGCGATCGCACAAAGAGGCACGTTCACCCAGAAAAGCCACGGCCAAGAGAAATGCGTCAGCAAAATGCTTCCTAGTGTGGTTCCCAGGGTTGGTGCGAGAACAACCGCGATCCCAATGACGCTCATGACGCGGCCTAGACGTCTTGGCCCGGCGATGATTCCTGAAATTGTTTGCCCAGCCGGCACAAGGAGTCCGCCGGACAGACCTTGCAGAACTCGCCCGAACATCAGTGTGTGAAGCGTTTTGGACTCAGCGCACCAGATTGAACAGCAACAGCACAGTGCCAGGCTGCCAAGCCAAAGTCTTGTCACGCCAAATCTGCGCGCAGCCCAGGCACTCAAAGGCACACCGGCCGCCAGAGCGAGAAGGTAACCCGTCGCGATCCACTGCACGCCCGCAAAAGAGGAATGCAGCGCATCCGATAGTGTCGGGAGTGCTGTACCGACAATGGTCGATGACAGCATGGAGGTAAACGCTCCGAGCACGATGATGGCTGTCTGCCCCCAGATCGACCACGGCACGTTCGTATCTTGCGAAGAAGATCGGATTGGAGTCTGTTTGGGAGTCGTCACGTCATACCTCTGCTTGCGGAGTCGCCGGGACGATCGGAATCAGAACGCGAGCCGGCGTGTCCGGCCCGCTATGTAAGGTGACCTCATTCGCAAAGATTGCTCGCGGGCGATCGATGGGATCGTCGTGCAGCCTGCCTTGCCCGCTGACTGTCAGATGAATTCGGCATCCCGCTGGCAGACGCAGACTTGTCGGGCGTAGCTCGATGGCGAGCTCGTATATCTGTCCCGGTACAAGAGGCTCGCTCTCCTTGTGAAGATGGTATGGCTGCTCAGGTTTGCTTCGAATTGGATCGAGCGCACGATGCGAAGCACGGAGCCAACCCACGGTCATCGACGTCAGGCCGCCCCGGTGATCTCGCAATTCAACACGCTGACCAGCAGCATCGATGGCTTCAAGAGTCAGGAAGAAGTCGGCGTCAGCCGTGGACGATGAAATCCATAGCTTCGCGGAAACAGGGCCGACGATACTTGTTTCCTCAGTAAAGGCGTTACTCTCAAGCGTCACACGTCCTGTGTCGGACGCGTAGGAGGCGTTTGATCCGGCCACAGGCACATCCGCTGATAGCGATCTATGGGCGAGATCTACATAAAATGGCCGCCAAATTGTATTTGGTAGGGGCCACGCGGAATCGCTGCGGATTGAAGACGTGCCATCAGCATCACGGATCGTAAGCTGCACCTTGGACTGATCGCGCCAGGTGTCGGTAAGTCCCTTCAGATGGCAATCGAAAAATCTCTGCTGCAGCTCGACCGCAGCATCATCGTCGAACTGACCCCCAGCGTGCACTTCGAGCCACTTGGCCGGGCTTGCAGCGTGCAGGAAGCCTTGAATAGTTCCGCGAAGATGCAAATCATGATCGGACCAGTCTGCGCTCGCAAGCACAGGAACGGTAACGCGCTCCAACAACGGAGTGCGCTGCTGGTAGTACTCGTCATCGAAGGGATGTTGACGAATATCGGCCACCATATCGGCACGCGCAGTCTCCAAAGTTGCGACATCCAGCGTCTCCTCTCCTGCAATCGGCAAGGCGCTGTGCGGGTTTGTGCCCGCGCGGGTTCCCATTCCGTGCTGTACGGGAAGAACGAGCTGCGGATACCAGAACTTCTCCCAAAACTGATACATGATGCCGCCGTGGCGCGTTGCATCGCGGTACCAGTCACTCCAACCGTGCCAGACACAAATCGCGGCTAAGTGGCGCGGCTGTTGTGCAGCAACGAGCCATTGTGACATCGCATAATAGGATTTGCCGCATAAGCCAACGCGACCGTTGGACCACTCCTGCTCGCCAGCCCACTCGATGCATTCCGCGAAGTCATGGATCTCGCCTGGTGAAACTGGATCAAGCCGTCCCGGGGACTCACCAGATCCACGTGAGTCGACCCTGATGCATACATAACCCTTTGGTACCCAAGTCAATGGATCCACTGCTTCCCAAACCCGAAGGTCCTCCGGCGCGATCGGAACTTCTTCATCGGTATTCCCGACTGCATCCGCGACATCGGGTACAAGAACATGGTCCGGTAACGATTCAGCTAGCTTGTGGAGCCTGAAACGGAAGCGCTCGATCGGAACGCCTTTTCCGTAAACGCCATGATTGAGGATCACGGGGTACGTGCCAGGCTCCTTCGGCCGAAAAACATCGGCTCGCAGAACCGTTCCGTCCTCCATCCTGATCGCAGTGTCCCAATCAATGATCATTTCGTTACGATCGGCCATAGAGACTCCTATATCAGCGCTCGATTTGTCTATCATTGGTAGAGTAACCTAAGAGTGTTAGAGTGTCTACAGATGGCCAAAATAAGGCGTCATGAGGCAGTCACGGCTGCTCTGGAACTCCTGAACGAAGTGGGTCTTGACGCCCTAACGACGCGTCGACTCGCACAAAAGCTTGGTGTTGAATCTGCGACGCTTGATCAGTCGCTGGACGTGCCTATTCCTTCGGATCCCGTGGTCTGGGATACGTGGTTTGCAGAGAATGCGCGGAGCTTCCGACGAGCTCTTTTGTCATACCGTGACGGAGCACGGCTTCACGCAGGACTGCCTCCCAACCTCGAGGACGCCGCACACTTGGCTTTACAAGCTGCTTACCTTAGGAGCATCGGCTTTTCAGAGCAGCAGGCCTTCATGGCCCTCTTCACCATGAGTCAGTTCGCAGTAGGGTGTGCGCTGGAGCAGCAGGCAAGGGAGGGTGCGCCGCCACCTGCTCTGGCCGAACAGGACGCTGCCTCAAATGCGATGCCATCACCAGTGCAGGAAAAAGCACTAGAAACCATTCGGAGAGCCCTGACGGATGGCGACGCTGCTTTCGAATTCGGCCTGAACCTGATCCTCGCTGGCTTACGCAACGGTTTGAGATCGACAGAGTAGCTACCGACCAAAGTCATGCTGACGAGATCCTCGAGCAGTGCCGTCCCACTGCCGTCCCGCATGCAAACTCAGACCTGTTGTCATACCCTCTCGCCCAAGCACTTCGGTAGATCTCTCGACCAATCTCTTCTCGGCGAGGGGCTAATGAGTTCCGGATTCTGATGGAAGCCGAAGCTCGCGCGTGATTCGCATATAGTGCTCCCATCTTCTCTTCAACTCTGGCACGGCAGAACCGTGCTCCTGCTCGAGGAAGTCTGCCTGCATGATCCGATCCGTTCGGAAATGCCGGAAGCCTTGGCGCAGTTCACACCAGGCAGCAAGCAGGCGAACGGCATCTGCATAGCCGACAATCACTGGCCAGATCACTCGTTCCGTCTCACGCCCATGTTCATCTCGGTAGCGGATCTGCAGCTTGCGTCCTGCACGAATCCAGGCGCGGGTTCTAGCAAGATCGAGCCCATCTGTGACGAGAACGTTGTTTGCAGGTGTCCCGAGGGTCGGCTCAGTAATGAAGGTGCGCAAAGATTGCGGGACCGCAGAGGCCATCTTGGACAGGAGATCCCGGGCCGAGTTGGCAAGTGCAGCGTCGCCACGTTCGGCAACCCACTGTGCGCCCAACACCGCCGCCTCCAACTCCTCTGGGGTCAGCATAAGCGGCGGCATATCGTATCGCGAGTCGAGTAGATACCCTACGCCCACCTCACCGCGGATAGGTACATGCTGGCTCGTCAGATCGGCAATATCACGGTAGACGGACCGCACGGAGATGTTGAGCTCTGCCGCGATCGACTGCGCCGTTGCAGGCCGACGTGAGCGCCGCAGGATCTGAATAAGACGGAAAAGCCGGTCGGCTCGACGCATAGGTTAACAATGCTGACACTACGCCGTCAGTAGAGCCCTGTTACGTTCGCTGTGGCGCTGGAGTTCCAGCCAGAGGACACCATGAATCTAGTTTCTGTGCGCGTCATCACGAACAATGTAGAGCGACTGATCAGCTTCTACGAGCTTATCAGCGGTGCTTCCGCGACCCGGTACACTCCGGACTTCGCGGAAATCATCACGCCGCGAGGCACCCTTGCCGTCGGCAGCGAACGAACGCTGAGCCTTCTCGGCGCGGAAGGTGTACTTGCGCCCGAGGCGAACCGAAGTGTCATCCTTGAGTTCCTCGTCAAAGATGTTGACCAAGAGTTCCTGCGCCTCAAGGAACAAGTACTCGTGTTTGTGCAAGAGCCCACGACCATGCCTTGGGGGAACCGCTCCCTTCTGTTTCACGACCCCGACGGAAACCTTGTGAACCTGTTTACTCCAATCACACCAGAAGCGATCCGTAAATTTCTCAATTGATTTCGGCGCCTCCCCGCCACACTTCCAGTTAGTGGAGAACGTTTGCGTCTTGTCTCGTAAACAGCCAAGCCACTGTCCAGTGGCCCCTCATTCTGCACGGAGCTTGCTGAGCGGCACTCGGTGCCATATGATCAGCTTGTCGTTTTGGTCTGCTTCTGAGGAATTTGCTGAGCTTGCCTACACAAACGTGGGGTGCAACGCAGCTCACAAGGGAGACCGATGGTGGCATGCGGATCGAGTTGGGACCCACGGGGAGTAGCGATGAAGCTGAATCAAGCGCAAGCAGACGATACTGTCGTGCACGTGGAACGGAATGTACGGATTCCATTGAGGACAAGTGGTTATGTGTCCGCTGACATCTTTCGACCAGCGGGCGAAACGTCCGAATGCATGCCCGTACTCGTGAGTATGGGCGTCTATGGGAAGGATGTTCCGTTCAGGATCTTCAACCCTAAAGGTTGGGAACGCTCGGAGCTAAAGAGCGGCGAGGCGGAGCGCGATCTCTCAGTGGGAGAAACTCCCTTGCCCGATTATTGGGTTGAGGCCGGTTACGCTTACGTCCGCTGTGACCAACCTGGCTCGGGCGATTCACCAGGTGAACTGGATGTCTTCGGGCCCGAAGTTCAAGAAGCTTTCTACGATGCGATCGAGTGGGCCGGCACGCAATCCTGGAGCAACGGTAAGGTTGGCATTCTTGGTGCCTCCTATTACGGCGTCATGGCGTGGTTGGTTGCAGCTAAAAGACCGCCGCACCTAGCCGCGATCCTCCCCTTTCAGGGATTTACAGATCATTACCGCGACTGCATTCGCCATGGTGGCATATTGACCGCTGGCTTTGTGGATGGTTGGTACAGCCGCCAGGTTCTGCCTCGCCAGTACGAGGCACAGGAAGGGACATCTATAGAGAAGATAACTTCTAAGGAACTCGAGACCCGCACGATATTTCCTAAGGACTACCGCATCTATCTGAGGGACGATGAGCTCCGCTATGCAAACCACGAATATTACGAGCAGCGCACACCAGACGTATCGCTGATTGAAGTACCGATGTACGTCTGGGCCAACGATGATGGGTTCGGCCTTCATCTGAGAGGTACGATCAATGGCTTTAATCAGGCAAGTTGCACAGCCTTTAAAGCGCTCCGAGTGTATGACGGCACGGAGCCGGATTCGATGTATAAGAAGACCTTCTCAGCTTGCCATCGCCGCTTCTTCGATCGCTTCCTGAAGGATGACTTGAACGGATTTGACCACGATCCTAAAGTTCAGGTTACCGTGCGAAAAAACGGTGTGCCCCACATTGAAAGGTTCGGTGATCAGTATCCGCTAGAAGGGGTTCGAGCCAAACTCCTCTACCTAGATGCGAACAAAATAGGGCTGATCGTCCACCCGCCTGCCGAGGCTTCAAAGATTTCTTACCGCAACGGGCCGGAACCTGACGGCCTTGTGGCACGAGCCCTAGAGACGGCTGCAGCTCTCTTTTCACGCTCTGACGAAGAGAAAAGCCATGCGCGATTTTGTACAGCCGAGCTTGAACAAGATCTTGAACTTGTTGGCCCAATGCGTCTACACCTGACTCTCTCCTTAGAAGGAAGTGACGCGGACCTGTTCATCGCAGTTCGGGAGATACGTCCGGATGGAAGCGAGGTGACCACCCCAATGGGGACGCCGATGTCGCTTGGATGGCAGCGAGTATCTATGCGAAACGAAGACGCTGAGCGAGACGACACCTTTCGCGTCTGGCATACTTACGACCGGTCCCTTCCTACAGAATCAGGCAGGCCCGTTGCAGTCGATGTGAATATCTGGCCGGCAGCGTGGATTGTGTCCGCTGGAAATCGGATGGTCATTGACATAAGCGGCGGGGATCAAAAGGGCAGCGGCGAGTATACACATCCGCCTCATGGCCCGTTTGCGGAGAAAGACGGCACACTCATCGATAACGGAGCACCAGTCCCAACCAAGGTGACCTTGCATCTTGGCGGCCCAGATCCTAGTCGTATCGTTCTGCCAGTCCTCGCCTCATAATGGTTTGTCCCATTTTTATACCTTCAAGGCAGGCGAGAGATTCGTCTCTTCCCTTTTACTTCTAGGATCGTCGCGAGTGACTCTAAACGCTCCACAACTAAACTGGCCACGGTCCCTGCGGCCCTAGAGGGCACCCACTCATCCAGAGCATCATCATAGATTGCGAGTCCTAAGCGAGCTAGAAGCCGGGATCGACGAGCATCGCCCGCGTGAAGCGCCGACTCGAGTCCCGACGCGATAGCGGCTCTCCACTGAACAGCCTTCATCTCTCTCTGTGCAGAAAGAATCGGATCCGCAGCGATAGTCTGCAGGAGAGAGCGCATACGATCAGGATCCTCATCCAAAGGCGCGGTGATTACCGCCAGAGCAGCTCTCAACGCCCCCATCGGACCCTCACCCGCATGACTACGCGCTCTCTCACGTAGTTGGTCAGAGAATGAAGACATCCACGCCAGCACAAGATCGTGCTTTGTATCAAAGTAGCGGAAATAAGTGCGGCGACCTATACCCGCCGCGGCAGCCATCGCCTCAATCGTAGTCTCGGCGAAACCATTGGTCAGTACGAGCTGCATTCCCTCCTGGAGAAGGCGAGCTCGTCTCTCCGCTTGCTGAGCGGCACTCAGTGCCATATACTAATCCTTCGCGTTCTGCGGAAGCAAAAGAGCCTCGGCGCTAAAGCAGCTCGTCCACCGTTGAGACACAAAAGGGACAGGAGGTCGACCGTGGCTAGCGGAACAGTCAAAGTAAATGGCACACGCCTATGGTACGACCGTCTTGGTAAACCGGAACAACCTGCATTCTTGCTCATCTCTGGTGCTCACGGCCAAGCAATCGCATGGAGCGTTTACTTTTGTGAAATGCTCGTTGAGCGAGGATTCCAAGTTGTTCGTTTTGATCAACGCGGAACCGGTCATTCTGGTGCATTGCGTCTCGAGACCCTCCATGCGACAGATTTAGCTAGCGATGCTGTCGGGCTGCTTGATGCGCTTTCCATTCAAGAAGCTCATGTCGCTGGGATCTCTGCAGGCGCCATCTTCGCGCAGTACCTTGCTGCCGCTTATCCAACACGCGTCTTGTCTCTCATCTCTCTTATGGGAACAAGCGGAGATATATACCATGATCCAGGCATAGCGCCACCCTCCAAAGCACTGAGCAGAAGCGGAACTCCGAGAAGCGACAGTCGGGAAGAGCAGGTGAAGCGGATGGTCGAAATGTTCAGGGATCGGCTGACAGGCTCGCGCTTTCCACTCAACGAAGAGATCGCACGCGACTATGCGAAATCGATGATTGATCGTGGCGGACTAGCTGGGGACGCACCCCATCTCTTGAATGCAGCGGCAACTTCGCTTCCAGTGCCCGCTGAGAGGATTACTGCTCCAACCCTTGTCATTCATGGAACTGCTGATCCGTTAATGAGCTACTCCGCAGGCTTGACTACCGTTCGTGCAATACCTGGGGCACGACTGTTAACAGTCAAGGGTATGGGACATGATCTCATGTCGCCGCGCGCCTTCCCGTTGTTTGTCGACGCTTTCGCTCACCATGCTCAAACGGCACCACCCCTTGAGGTTCGCGCTCCCCTTTCACGTTAGGCTGCGGCCGAAACGATCTACACACTGACATTCTGAAACATGAGCTTGAGCGAGGCAGATGAAATGCAAAAAGCAGTTGAGTGTCTGAATCTCATTGTTTCCTTCGCCTCAGCTCTCGCAGCTATCCTCGCTGTTCGTCGTCCATCACTCTTGCCAGGCACAAATCTCGTCACGCCAACCACTCGCTTCTATTTGTCTATGTACGTTGCGCGATCCATACCCTTTGGGTGCTTGAGCGGTTTGTTGCCTTTCTTTTCTGGAGCTACGCCAGTCGGCTGGCTTATGTTTACTGCTGCTGCGATCCAGGCACTTGATGCTCTTATCGCTGCCCGCCGAAAACTGGTCGGCATGGTGGCAGGAGCGAGCGTAGCCACCATCGTGCACACTTTCCTGGGTTTGCTCCTCCTACACCGAGGCTAACTAATCGACTTCTATAACTCTTAGGTGTCTTTGACTTTTCAATCATCAGGCTTATCGTCCATTACCGCCGTAGTTGTTGGGTGTTACATCTTTGATCTTGCAATCTTGCCGTTTCCTTGCACAAGTCCGCCTTGCTTGTAAGGCCTACAGGTGTAATCACCCGAAGTGACCTGAGGCCTCATGAGAACACTTTCAAATCTTCTGGAGCAAAACCTGCTTCTTGTCTTCAATCAGCGCGATAGGAAACGGAGACGAACAGCCATCAAAGAACTCTGGGCGGCTGATGGTGTGCTCTGGAGCACAGAAGGGACCTACGTGGGTCACGAGGCCATCAGTCGATCAGCTGCCAATCTTCACCGTCGATACCCGGAGTATGAATTTGGCCTCCTTGGAGAGACCGACGAGATACCAGAAGCTGCCAGGAGGCGCTGGTCCTTTGGGACAATCGGGAGCCCCCGGCCTTAACTGGTATGGACATGATAGTTGCCTCGAACGGTCGTATCGGGGCGATCTACAGGTTTCTCGATGGTGCCGAATTGTAGCTTTGCCGGCTCTTTTTATGAGCAATGGATCGAGGCATGTGGCGCTTAGGTGCATCGTACCGGATACGATGGTCTCCGGCTTGTCCGTGCTCATTCGCACCCAGTTGAGCCTGGGTTCAGAAGATGCTTCCGCCTGTATTTCGCTTACGGGCGTTTCGATGGTAGTCAGCATCCGTATCATTCGCGACGGAGTACAGTGACAATGCCGGTCTCACACCTTGGTCTGTTCGCCTTGAGCGTACAGCTATAGAGCTATTGCAGAATCAAGGGACAAGGTTTTACTATGAATGCGTCGCGCAAAACGGCACTGACCTCTCGCGTTCTTTGAGGGCAGTCTGCCGCGCACACGTCAGCCCAAGCCCAAGGTCTGACCAGCGTCTCTAGTCTCCGATCGCTACTCATGAGCGTTCAGAGGCAGCCGATCCTTCGGCAGGAGCGCTTCTTATGAAGAACATCGCAATTATTGGTGCAGGCCTCGGCGGCCTCACGCTGGCCCGTGTCCTCCACCTCCACGACATTTCGGCGACGCTTTACGAAGCGGAACCATCCCGACATGCCAGGGCGCAAGGCGGTTTGCTCGATATGCACGAGTACAACGGCCAGCTCGCATTGAAGGCCGCAGGTCTGTTTGACGCCTTCTTGCAGCATGTCCGTCCAGGTGAGGATGCCAAGCGGGTCATGGACCGGGACGGCAACGTGCTGTTCGACCATCCTGGCGGAGACAGCAGCAAGCGACCGGAGGTAGCGCGGGGCGACCTTCGCAACATGTTGATCGACTCCCTGCCGGAGACTGCGATCCAGTGGGGCAGCAAGTTAGTCTCTGTCACGCCCGTCCGTGACGGACGACACGAGATCACGTTTGCGAGTGGTCTCACGGCGACTTGCGACGTACTAATCGGCGCGGATGGCGCCTGGTCGAAGGTCCGTCCATTCGTGTCGGACGTGAAGCCGATCTATACCGGTACGTCCTTTCTGGAAACATACCTGTTTAATGGAGACGAGTGCCACAGAGCGAGCGCGGAAGCGATCGGTTGCGGGACGCTGATGGCCGTCACGCCAGGTCAAGGCATTCTCGCGCACCGCTACGCAGGCGGCAGTCTGCACGTGTACGCTGCGCTGAACCGCCCGGAGTCGTGGACCGCTTCCATCGACCTTCGAGACAAAAGGTTAGCCATGGCACGCATCGCGGCAGAGTTTCAGGGATGGGCTCCGTCTCTCATGCCGCTCGTCACGGAGAGCGATACCGATCCGATACTGCGTCCTATTTACGCGCTACCGGTCGAGCATCGCTGGGAGAGAGTACCCGGCGTCACGCTGCTCGGCGATGCCGCTCATCTCATGTCGCCCTTCGCGGGCGAAGGAGCAAACCTAGCGATGCTGGACGGTGCCCGCCTTGCCGAGTCTCTTCTGGCGCACCCCGACAACATAGAAAATGCACTGGCGGCGTACGAAAGCGAGCTCTTTGAGAGAAGTGAAGGGGTCGCAAACATGAGTGCGCAAAACCTCAAACTTTTCTTCGGCAGCGGCGCTCCTCAAAGCGTGGTCGCCATGTTCCGGAAGCACTTGGCATGACAAACCAGCCGGCTGAATCGCCTGGGCAGCAACTGGGCTTGATGGATGTACTGCGCCTGCAGCCGATGCGTCGGCTCTGGTATGCCCAGATCGTCTCCGTCTTTGGAGATTTCCTAATCCTTTTCGCCGTCGTCGCAGTCCTGACCTTTGAGCTGCACGCTACACCACAGAAGATCACCGGGGTGCAGATCGCTTATCTGCTTCCTATCGCCATCCTGGGGCCACTGAGCGGAGTCTTTGCAGATCGATGGCGACCGAAGGCAATACTGGTCACCAGCGACTTGCTTCGGGCAGCCCTTTGTCTCTGGATGTTTCGCGTACACGGCCCATGGGGCTTCTATGGCGTTCTCGCAGCGATCAGCGTGTTCTCAAGCCTGTTCTACCCCGCGCAAGGAATTGCGGTGCGTCAGTTTGTGCCTGTTCACGGTCTGCGTTCGGCAAACTCTTTACTCCAGCAGGTCATGTTCGTCATGCGGATTGCGGGCGGACCGGTTGCCACGCTCATCATTAGTCATCTTTCTGTGTGGACGTGTTATGCGGTGGACGTGTGCACGTTCCTCGCCTCAGCGACCTTGATTGGGAGCTTACGCTTCAGGTCTGAAAGCGGTAGCGTGCTGCCGGAGATACGAGGAACGCAAGAGAAAGTCGTTGCTCGGATTCTGACAGAAATGCGGGAAGGCTTATTCTTCATTCTTCATCACGCAACGCTCAGGTTCGTGACTTTGGCGATCACTGCGGCACTGTTCGTCATGGGTTGCTTCGCACCGTTGATTGCCATTTTCATTCGCGACACCCTCCACCAGGCACGAATGTCTTCGGTCTTATGAGC
Organism: uncultured Terriglobus sp.; assembly: GCA_937859825.1. GTDB lineage: Bacteria > Acidobacteriota > Terriglobia > Terriglobales > Acidobacteriaceae > Terriglobus. The sequence continues at coordinate 15,997 of CALMAP010000059.1, forward strand.
GCGATGCTCGGAGTCGGCCTCCTGTCGGGCGTGACAATCCTGGGTAGCTTCGCGAAACGCGCGAGCAATGTCTTCCTTGTCTGTAGCGGCTTGACAGGAATGAGCCTTGGGATGTTCCTTATGGCCGCTGCTCCTTACGTCTCGGTTGCGGCCTCTGCTTGCTTCCTAATCGGCCTTTCTGCTGGCGGCGTCATCGTGCCGGCTCAAACATCGGTGCAACACGAGACGGGCGCTCATTTGCTCGGCCGTGTCACCGCTACCGTGACGTCCCTCACCTTCGCGGCGCAAATTGCTGGCTTGCTCCTCTCAGGTCTTCTCCTGCAACGTATGGGTCCACGTGGGATCTTCTCGTTATGTGCAAGTTTGATAGGGTTGCTGGCTGTTGCAGGAACTAGTCGAGGGCGCTACTCAATCCAAAGCGGGATCACCAAGAAGTCTGCTCCCGACAATGACGACAGCAGGAATTGAGTCGGGTGCGCGAGTATAGGCCTTCGTTGTGCTGTGGTCCTTCAGTGATGGCATCCAGTGATCCGGAGGAGATGATCTCTCCCAACGCTGACGCCAGCTGGTCTGTAGCCTCGGCATCAATGACCTTTTCCGGTTCCAGAATGTGCAGCAATTTGTGATGTTCCAAACCCGCGATAACAGCCGGATCGATATAGCGTGGCTTGTCT
>CALMAP010000060.1:0-430 GCA_937859825.1 uncultured Terriglobus sp.
CACTGGCGCGGGTACGGGATCCGTGACAGGCAACAGCACACCGCGCGGCACGCTGCTCTACGATGCGGTCTACCTTGCCGCGCATGACAAGCTGCGGCAGGAGGCCGGCCGCAAAGTGCTGGTGCTGCTTACGGATGGCGGGGACCAGGGCTCCCAGTTGAAGCTGAGGGACGCCATCGAGGCCGCGCAGAAGTCCAACGCAATCGTGTACGTGATCCTCTGCGCGGACACCGGCGGCTTCGGCCAGTTTTACTTCGGCGGCGCGGGCGAAATGGACCGGCTGACGAAAGAGACTGGCGGCCGCGTCATCAATGCCGGCAACGGCAAAAAGCTCGATGCCGCCTTCCAGCAAATCTCCGATGAACTTAGAACACAGTACCTCGTGAGCTATGTCCCTAAGAATGGCGAACTCGACGGCAAGTTCCGCACC
>CALMAP010000060.1:440-15697 GCA_937859825.1 uncultured Terriglobus sp.
GTGCAGGCGCGCAAGGGGTACTATGCCGTTGCCGACACGAACAACGAGTAGTTGCCTGCATTGCTCTCATCTCAGCCATTGTTTGTCATCCCGTAGCGAAGCGTAGGGATCTGCTTGGCTTGCACCAGTTCTCTCGATGGTTCTGCGTTATTTTGAGGTGTCATCCTGAGCAGAGCAAAGGATCTGCTTTCTGCTGAAGTGTCGCGACTGCTGAAGGACAGCAGGTCCCTTCGCTGCGCTACGGGATGACAAAAATGTTTACGCGTCCATCGCCCCCGAATACACAGCCATGCCCGCTACAGCGTCCACGCCCATGGCGTCCAGCTCATCCACCTCTGCCTGCGACTTGATGCCACCCGCGACGATCAACTGCTTGGCCGTACACGCGCGCAGGATCGCCGCCACCTCGATGGGAAAACCGCTCATCGTTCCCTCGGTATCCACGTGCGTGTAAAGGAAAGCGGCGCAGTCGTTCTCCAGCCAGGTAACGGCCTCTTCGGGCGTGAGATCGACGTTCTCCTTCCATCCCTTTACGGCGACCTTGCCATTCTTCGTATCGACGGAGAACACAAGCTGCTCCTCGCCCAGCGCCTTGCGCAGACTGGCTGCGAACTCCAGGTTCATTACCGGGTGGCGCTTGCGGTCAGCCTCGTTCTCCCCGCCAAACAGCGTGGAGCCGTAGATGACCCGCTTCGCTCCCAGGCCAAGCATCCGCTTGCCATCGTCTGCCGTGCGCAGGCCGCCGCCCACCTGGCAGGTGAGCCGCGAGGTAAACTGCCCGATCAGTTCCACGTTGGAGCCCTGCCGCATCGCAGCGTCCAGGTCGATCAACTGCACCAGCGGGTACTTCTCGAAGCGCGCGATCCAGTATTCGAAGTCGTCAAAGGCAAGCTTCAGCTTCTCGCCCTGCACAAGCTGAACGATGCGGCCGCCCATCAGGTCAATCGAGGGAATCAACATGGTTCTCCGATTGTCTCAGGGCACAGAGGCATAGAAAAGCAGTACGCAAAGGCCGCCACGTTCCCGCGAAGGACGCCACGAGATCCGCTGCGCACTTCGCGAGACCGTTCGCGAACTTTGCGTACTGCTCTTTTGAAAACCTGGAGCCGCCTACAGCCGAACCGGCACGCCGGCCAACTGCAACTCACGCTTCAACGACCATGAATCCGTAACGCCGAAGTGAAAGATACTCGCCGCCAGTGCCGCATCGGCCTTGCCGCGCCCGAACACATCGGCAAAGTGCTGTGCGTTCCCCGCACCACCGGAGGCGATCACAGGAATCTGAACAGCCTGGCTTACCAGTGCGGTCAGTTCGTCGTCGAAACCGGCGCGTGTGCCGTCGGCATCCATGCTGGTCAGCAGGATCTCGCCCGCGCCGCGCTGCTCTGCCTCCTTCGCCCAATCCACGACCTTGCGGCCGGTAGGCTTGCGTCCGCCGGAGACGTAGACCTCGGCGTCGCCGCCCGGGTCGGATGAGTTGGCATCGCGCCGCGCGTCGATGGCGACGATCACCGCCTGCGCTCCGAAGCTTTGGCCGATCTCCCCAATCAGTTCGGGCCGGGTGATGGCGCTGGAGTTGATGCTGACCTTGTCCGCACCCGCGTTGAAGACCGCTGCGGCGTCCTCCGCCGAGCGGATGCCGCCGCCCACGGTAAGTGGAATGAACAATTGTGCCGCCGTCCGCTTGACCGTGTCGATCAGCGTGCCGCGGCCCTCGTGCGTGGCGGTAATGTCGAGCAGCACGATCTCGTCGGCACCTGCAGCGGCGTGACGGTGCGCAAGCTCTGCCGGGTCACCGGCATCAATGATGTCCACGAATTGGATGCCCTTGACGACGCGGCCACCGCGTACGTCGAGGCAGGCGATCACTCGTTTCGTCAGCATGGGAAGCTCCTGAAACGCAGTACGCAAAGAGCGCCAAGGTCTCGCCAAGAACGCCACGAAGTCCGTTGCGAACTTTGCGGGGCCTTGGCGACCGTTGCGTACTGCTCTTGCTCTTTCATCAAAGCTCCACAAAATTACGGAGAATCTTCAATCCGGTGTCACCACTCTTCTCCGGATGGAACTGCACACCCATCACATTCGCGCGTTCGACGGCAGCGGTGAAGCCACCACCGTAGAAGGTGGTTGCAGCGGTGTCCGCATCCACCGGAGCGCGCCACGAGTGCGTGTAGTAGACGTACTCGCCGGGCGAGACGCCGCGCAGCAGCAGCGAATCAGGACGGATGTTCTCGAGCGAGTTCCAGCCTACGTGCGGCGACTTCAACTCGGCGTCTTCAAAGGTAGTGGGGAAGCGCTCGCACCGGCCGCCGTAGTGGCACAGGCCGTCCGTCGCATCGGCCTCGGTGGAACCTTCATAGAGCCACTGCAGGCGGACGCAGATACCGAGAAAGGGAACTCCACGCGCAATTGCCTCACGTGTCGCTTCGGTTAGTTGCAGATCGTGCAGCAACTGCGTCGCGCGAAAGTGGCCGACGCCGGGCAGCACGATCTTCTCCGCATTGCGTACGTCGTCAGGCGATTGCGTCACATGCGTCTGCGCGCCGAGATAGTTCAGCGCCTTGACGACGCTGGTGAGATTGCCCGCTTTGTAGTCGATGACCTGGATCATGGGTTCTGAGAGAACATAAAGACAATAAGAGCAATCGTGAGTATGCTTGCTGCAATGCCGAACCATCTCCTGCGGTGAACTTCGAAGCAGCAAAGTACTCCAGCCAGCACAGATAGGCAACCTACAATTAAGAACAGATCAACGAAGACCCCGGCGTGACCAGAAATATACCGTCCGACAGTCCACGTGCGGAAACTAGCTTCCAGGATTGCGGATGCAATGAGTGTGATGAACAGAAGAACAAATGCTGCAAAGTATCCGTATGTGGCAGCTTGTATACGCCATTGAGGCTGGCCGCTACTCAAAGCAAGCCCTTGGTGCTCGGCAACAAGTCTTTCATTCGCTCATCCCTGCTAACCGCACCACGTAGCGCCCTTGCGAACGCCTTAAAAATCGCCTCAATTTTATGATGATTGCTGCGGCCGTACATCGTCTTGACGTGGACGTTGCACTTGCCACCGCGCGCGAAGCCGTCGTAGAAGTCGGTGACTAACTCGGTCTGCAGGTCGCCTACGAGCGGCACGGTCACCTGGTCGTCCACCACGTAGCCGGTGCGGCCGGAGAGGTCGATGGCGGCGACGGCGAGTGTCTCGTCCATCGCCATCACGAAGTAGCCCGCGCGCAGGATGCCCTTCTTGTCGCCCAGAGCTTTGTCGAAGGCCTCGCCGAGGGCGATGCCGACGTCTTCCACGGTGTGGTGCTGGTCCACGTCCAGGTCGCCTGTGCACTTCAGTTCCAGGTCGAAGCCGCCGTGGCGGGTGAAGAGCTCCAGCATGTGGTCGAAGAAGCGGATGCCGGTCGAGACGGTGTAGGTGCCCTGGCCGTCGAGGTTCAGGCGCAATTTGATCTGCGTCTCGGTGGTGTTGCGGTCGATGGTGGCGGTGCGTGCCTGGCCGGGGCTAAAGCCCTCATAGGGTGTCGGGCTATTCAGCGGGCTGAAGCCCGCTGCTTCCTCCGTTGTTCCTGCTGGCGCAGGAACAGGTACACCGTGCAGGTCTCCGGCGTTGTCGCTGATCGTTTCTTCCCCATGCGGCTGGAATCTTGCTTCGCCTTCCAGTGGATCGGCAGCTTCACTCATATTCACGTACCTCCTTCGGCTCGTCTTCTGGATTTTCCGGTGCGTTTACCTCTGCGGGTGTCCAGCCGATGGCGGCGAGGGAGTCCCGCAGGGCTGCAATGCCGGTATCAATCTGGTCTTCCACGCCCACCGTGATGCGGACGCAGCCTTCCAGCCCCGGGTCGCTGGAGCGGTCGCGCAGCAGAACGCCGCGCGCGCGCATGGCGGCGACCAGTTCCTTGTGCTTCGGCCCGATGTGCATCAGCACGAAGTTGGCGTGGCTGGTCCAGCGGGGCACCTTCATGTGGTCCAGCGCCTTCTCGATGCGGGCGCGGCCGGTGCGTATCTGGTCGACGTACCAGTCGATGTATTCGGTATCGCCGATGGCGGCTTCCCCCGCCATTAGCGCAACGCCGTTCACGTTGTAGGGCGAGCTTGCCTTGCGTATGTGCGCGATCAACTCCGCCGGGCCGGCGAGCAGGCCGGCGCGCAGATTGGCCAGGCCGTACGCCTTGGAGAACGTACGCGCGACGATCAGGTTCTTCGGAGCATCTGCGAGGGCGTCGGCGCGCAGGTCGTCCATCACGGTCTCGCCGAAGAAGTGGAAGTAGGCTTCGTCCACCATCACCACGGCCTGTGGCGCGGCGTGCGCGATGGAGTGGATCTGCTCACGTGTCAACACGGTGCCGGTGGGGTTGTTGGGTGAGGCGAGAATGATCAGCTTCGTCTTCGGCGTGATGGCGGCGATAAACTTCTCGTAAGGAAACTCCAGCGTCTCGTCCGCCTGGATGCGGATGACCTTCGCACCCATCGCCATCGCGTTCACGTCGTACATGAAGAACGACGGCACGGCGAAGAGCGTCTCGTCGCCCTCTTCCAGGAAGGTGAAGGTGACCAAGTGGATCGCCTCGTCTACTGCGTTGGTCAGCAGCACCTGCTTCGGTGCCAGGCCAAGGTGCGCGGCCACCACCTGCTCCACGGGAGCGCGCTCCGGGTAGATGGTGAACGATTCCAGCGTGAGCCTGCTGAGCGCCTCGCGCACACGGGGGGAGGGTGCGTGCGTGTTCTCGTTGAAGTCGAGGCGCAGAGCGTTGCGGCCCGCGAGCGGTGGGTGGTACTCCGGCATAGCCAAAACCGCGCGGCGCGGCTGGATCGTCGTACTCACTTGGCACCCAGCTTCATGCGGACGCGCACGCTCTCCGCGTGACCGGTAAGGCCTTCAGCCGTTGCGAGTATCGCTGCCTTCGGACCCAGCGCCTTTAGCCCGGCGGGGGAGTAGTTCTGTACGGTGATGACCTTCACGAAGTCCGCAACGCTGAGACCGCCGCGCACACGGCCAACGCGGCCCGTGGGCAAAACGTGGTTGGGCCCGCTGATGTAGTCGCCCATCGACTGCGGCGAGTGGTTGCCCACGAAGACCGAGCCTGCGTTGGTGACCCAGGCAAGGTCGTCCATGCTGTCGACGGAGAGGTGCTCCGGCGCGAGGCGATTGGTGATCGCGTGCGTCTCCTCGACCGAGCTGCAGAGAAAGATGGTGCCACGTGCCTTTAATGAGATCTTCGCAAGCGCGTTGTCTTTTGCCTGCGCCTTCACTTCACGTTCCACCTGCTTCGCCAGCTTCTCATTCGTGGTCACGAAGACGGCCAGTGTCTCTGGGTCGTGCTCCGCTTGCGCGACCAGGTCGGCGGCAATGCCTACGGCGTTACCGGTCTCGCTGGTCACGGTGATTTCTGTGGGGCCTGCAGGCATGTCAATGCCGCACTCGCTGGAAGCGATGACCTTAGCGGCGGTGACATAGAGATTGCCTGGGCCCACGATCTTGTTCACCGGCTGGATCGTCTCTGTGCCGTAGGCAAGCGCGGCAATCGCCTGTGCGCCACCGATGCGGTAGAACTCCGTAATGCCTGCGAGGTGCGCTGCCGCCAACGTCTCCTTCGCAGGCTTGGGCGAGGTGACCACGATGCGCGGCACGCCCGCGACCTGCGCTGGGATGGCCGTCATCAGCAGCGTGGAAGGCAGGGGATAGCGGCCGCCCGGTACATAGCAACCCACCGACTCCAGCGGTCGCACGATCTGGCCCACGGTCACGCCGGGCGTGTTCTCCGTAAACCATTCGTCGGGCTTCTGCTGCTCGGCGAAGCTGCGGATGTTCTCCGCCGCAGTGCGCATCGCGTCCTGCAGTTCCGGCGCGGTGGCGTTCCAGGCATCCAGCATCTCGCCCGCAGAGACGCGCAACGATTGCCCGTCACGCAGACCGTCGAACTTGGTCGCCAGCTTCGTAAGGTCTTTGTCGCCGCCCTTACGAACGGCCTGCATGATCTTGCGGACGGTCGGTTCGACTTCGGCGGTCTTCACCGCGCCTCGCCGTTCAAGTTCCTGCAGCAGCTTCTCTGCGGTCTTCGCGTCTCGGCCTGTGGTCTTTACGATTCTCATAGCACCACCTTGCTCAACGGGTACTCCACGATACCGCTGCCGCCGGCAGCTTTGAGTTTCGGAATCACGTCGCGCACGGTGGTCTCGTCCAGAATGGTGTTTACCGCCACCCAGTCGCTGTCGCGCAACTGCGAAACGGTCGGCGATGACAGCGCCGGAAGCACGGCCAGAACAGCGTCCAGGCTGGCCTTGGGCACGTTCAACATCAGGCCCACCTGGCTCATGGCGTTGATGGCGCCGTTCAGCATCATGGAGAGGTTGTTGATCTTTTCGCGCTTGAACGGGTCGGCGTAGGCGGCCTTGTTGGCGATAAGCTGGGTCTCGCTTTCCATCAGCGTCTCGATAATGCGCAGACGGTTCGCGCGCAGCGACGACCCGGTCTCCGTGACCTCAACGATGGCGTCAGCCAGCATGGGTGGCTTGACCTCGGTCGCTCCCCAACTGAATTCGACCTTGACCGGGATGTTCTTCTCGCTGAAATAGCGCTTGGTGTACTCGACTAACTCGGTAGCGATGGTCTTGCCTGCGAGATCTTCCGGCTTCTGGAAGCGAGAATCTTCCGGCACGGCCAGCACCCACTTCACGCTCTGGCGCGACTGTTTGGAGTACGTGAGCGACGTGATACGTTCGACGTCCGCAAGGTTCTCCAGCACCCAGTCGTTGCCGGTCAGGCCGGCGTCCAGTGCGCCGTGTTCCACGTAGCGGGCCATTTCCTGCGCGCGCACCAGCATGCACTCAATTTCGTCATCGTTGATCGCGGGAAAGTACGAGCGCCCATTTGCAAGAATCTGCCAGCCAGCGCGTGCGAACAGCGCGATCGTCGCATCCTGCAGACTGCCTTTTGGAATGCCCAGTTTCAGCTTTGCCATTACGCACTCACCTCAATCGTCTTTGTGAAACAACTTACCGTGCCCTCGTGGCACACGAGGCCGTCGCCTTCGACCTCTACCTTGAAGAGCAGTGCGTCGCTGTCACAATCCGTGGCTGCGCTCACGATGCGCAGCCGGTTGCCGCTGGTCTCGCCCTTCATCCACAGCTTGTTGCGTGTACGTGAAAAGAAGGTGACAAACCCACTCTCCAAGGTCTTGCGATAGCTCGCCTCGTTCAGGAAGCCGAGCATCAGCATCTCGCCGGTCCCGGCGTCCTGCACGATGCCGGGAACCAGACCTCCCATTTTGTCGAAGTCGATCGTCACATCCTGCGTTGTTGCCTGCTGCATTTGCTCTCTCCTGCCCCCGAACATCAGCCCTCAGACACAACAAAGCCCGCCTGCGGGTTGCGCATCAGCGGGCCTCTATCGAAATCCTTGGTGTTTGTTACGCTTTCACACCGGACATGGCCGCCAACGCGCTGTGCGCGTGGTGAGGATGGCCATGATGGTGCTGCTTCGTCATGCAGGTTAAAGGCTATTGCGTCGTTGCGGCTGTGTCAACTGCATGACCGCACGACGCCACGCACTGCAACGGCTTTGACCAGAGCGTGAACTCCAGATAATTTGGTCACGCAACCCAATCCTATGTTTTTGAAGGGACCTTCTGCATGCAGCGTTTCCGCTTTGTCCGTCTGTCCAGCATCGCGCTACTCTTGGCTTCTCTCACCGTTGGTGCGGGCTTTAGCCAGTCCCCAGCAGCAAAACCTGTCCCTGCGGCAACGGCGAAACCCACACCCGGCGCAAAGACTTCCGCAGGAGACCTGCTCGACCTGAACACCGCAACGGCAGACCAGTTGAAGACGCTGCCCGGCATCGGCGATGCGTATGCCAAGCGCATCATTGACGGCCGCCCCTATATGATGAAGAACCAGATCGTGCAGAAGGGCATTGTGCCGCAGGCGACCTACGACGGCGTCAAGGACAAGATCATTGCCCACCGGCCTAAAAAGTAGCGCCACGTCGCATCGATGCTTGCAGCATTCCGCTACAGTGATGGAATGCCGGACGTTTCCGGCATTTCGCCTGCCATGAGACAAACTTTCCGAACCCTGAAGTTTCGCGCCTTGCTGGCGGCGGCAGCAAGCTTGCCGCTGCTCGGCCTCGCGGGCTGTGGACAGGTAAACGGCGGCACGTCCAACAGGATCGCACTGCTTCGCATCGTGGATGCGTCACCGGATGCTGGCAATGTAGATATTTATCTCAACTCCACAGCAGCGGCCTACAATCTTGGCTTCGGCTCGGTAAGTTCTTACTTCCCAATCTCGCCTGCGACTTACACCCTCAGCGCGAATACGGCAGGTACGCATAATACGCTGACCTCTGTGCAGGTACCGCTTACAGTAAACACGCAGTCCACGCTGCTGATCGGCAATGTGGCTTCTGGCCTGCAGAGCACGCTGTTGACGGACCAGGGTAAGTCCGCCCCATTCGGGCAGGTGTCTGTGCGGTTCGTCAATGAGGCGACGCGCACAGGCGCGGTAGACATTTACTTTCTACCTGCGGGCACGATGCTTACCAGCGTTGGGCCAGTCGTTCCGGGCATCAGCTTCGGGCAAGTCAAGGGCTATTTGAATGTTCCCGCCGGAAGTTACTCCATCGCGGTATTGCCTGCGGGAACCGTGCCTTCTTCTACTACGGTGCCGCTATACTCCGGCAATCAGATTAACCTGCCGGGAAGCAATGCCCGGACCGTCATCGTGCTTGACAGCCAGCTTATGACACAGCCTGCAGCGCAAATAATTACGTTGAGCGACTACGACAGCCCGAACGCCACGTCCTAAGTGCGGGCGCAAGCCAATTAGCTTGCATAAGTTGCGCTGTACCCGGGAAATAAAATATAAGAAAACTCCGCAACACGCTGATATCTCCTGTGTCTCTTCCCTTCGTAAGCGGCCGACATCGAGCGGCCGTTCAGAAAGAAGGGTCCCCATGAAGATCGCAGCCATCGCAACCGCAGCAGCCCTGTTCTGCTCCATCGCGGCATTCGCACAAACTCCCGAGTCGAACCGCACGATCAACCAGCGCAAGGCGGAGCAGCAGCAGCGCATCGGTCAGGGCGTCACGTCAGGACAGCTTACGCCGCGCGAGACCTCGCACCTTGAACATCAGGAAGCGGCAATCAACCGCGAGGAGCGCGATATGCGTGCTGCGGATAACGGGCACCTGACGCGCTCGGACCGAAAGACCCTGCACGCGCAACAGAACCAGGAGTCCCGCCGCATCTATCGAGACAAGCACAATGTGCGCGTACGCTAATTAAGCAATGAAAGCAGCCAAAAAGGAGGCCATGCGGCCTCCTTATTTTTACTCAGGTGAGTTTAGTAGCGATAAGTATCCGGCTTATAGGGCCCAGTGACCGCAACGCCGATATAGTCCGCCTGCCTTGGTGACAATGTAGTAAGTTTCACGCCGATCTTCTCCAGGTGCAGTCGTGCCACTTCCTCATCCAGCTTCTTGGGCAGAACATACACGCCAACCTTGTAGGTGTCGCGGTTGGCCCACAGGTCGATCTGCGCCAGTGTCTGGTTGCTGAAGCTGTTGGACATGACGAAGCTGGGGTGCCCGGTCGCGCAGCCGAGGTTCACGAGGCGGCCTTCCGCAAGCACAAAGATCTGGCGGCCGGAGGGAAAGGTGTACTGGTGCACCTGGGGCTTGATCTCCAGCTTTTCAACACCCTTTGCCGTATTCAGAAGCTCCATCTGGATTTCATTGTCAAAGTGACCGATGTTGCAGACGATGGCCTGGTCCTTCATCTGCTCCATGTGCTCGAAGGTGATGATGTCCACGTTGCCGGTGCAGGTTACGTAGATATCGCCGCGGCCTAGCGTCTCCTCGATGGTGGTGACTTCAAAGCCTTCCATCGCCGCCTGCAGCGCATTGATCGGATCAATCTCCGTAACGATCACGCGTGCGCCCATGCCGCGAAGGGAATGCGCGGAGCCCTTACCCACATCACCGTAGCCGCAGATAACGGCGACCTTGCCGCCCATCATCACGTCCGTGGCGCGCTTGATGCCGTCAGCCAGCGATTCGCGGCAACCGTACAGGTTGTCGAATTTCGATTTGGTTACGGAGTCGTTTACGTTAATTGCAGGAATGAGCAGCTTGCCCTGCTCCATCATCTTGTACAGGCGGTGGACGCCGGTGGTTGTCTCTTCCGAGACGCCGCGCCACTCTTTTGCCATACGGTGCCAGTACTGACCGTCGCTTGCGAGCACCTTCTTCAGCAGCGCCTGGATCACGGCCTCTTCTTCGCTGCCCGCCTTGCTGTCGACGAACGAGCGGTCGCCGTCTTCAAGTTCCACGCCCTTGTGGATGAGCAGGGTCACGTCGCCGCCATCATCCACGACGAGCTGTGGCCCGAGACCACCCGGGAAGGCAAGTGCCTGCGCGGTACACCACCAATACTCTTCGAGGGTCTCGCCCTTCCAGGCGAAGACGGGGATGCCAGTCGCGGCAATGGCTGCCGCAGCGTGGTCCTGTGTGCTGAAGATGTTGCAGCTTGCCCAACGGACGTCGGCACCGAGGGCTTTCAGCGTCTCGATCAGCACTGCGGTCTGAATTGTCATGTGCAACGAGCCCGTAATGCGGACGCCGGCCAGCGGCTGCTCTTGCGCGTACTTCGCCCGGATGCTCATCAGGCCGGGCATCTCCTGCTCGGCGATGCGGATTTCCTTGCGGCCCCAATCTGCCAGATTAAGGTCGGCAACCTTGTACGGTAAAGACGTTTCAGAGACGGTTGTTTTCGGTGCGAGAACGGCGGTGGCCATGCGGTATTTTCCTCGAGAAATGCTGATCCTGCTACCTTGTCAAGGTAGCACTGCTACTTAGAATTGCCCGGTTTACGTTACTGAGGTCAAAGAATGTGGGCCTTTATCTTTTGACCCGGAAAGCACCATCCATGTAGCATCCGGCTATCGCACATCTGTGAGGAACCATCACCTCACACACCCGGAACCGAGTGGGACGACGGATCGAATGCGTTTTGGCGAAGGGCTAAAGGCCGAGCGAGAGCGCCGCGGCATCGCACTGGACGAGATTTCCCTCGCCACCCGTGTCTCTGTGCGTAACCTGCACGCCTTGGAATCAGAACACTTCCAGGAACTCCCAGGGGGCATCTTTAATCGGGGCATCGTGCGCTCGTATGCCCGCTTCTGCGGCTTGGACGAAGACAAGATGGTCGATGGGTATACCGAAGCTCTTCGACAGCACGGCATCGACCCTCAGCACGAGAATGACGATTGGGCGGAATTTGCGGAAAACGTAAAGCGCGGCCGCGCCTCCATGGACCCGCGAACCAGGCTGCGATGGCTGGGTGTCGCCGCCATGTTCCTGTGCCTGCTCGTGCTGGGAGCCTCTGTCCTGGCGCTGCTGGTCAGGCGGAATGTGGTGCGCTTGCCGCCGAAGGTTGAAACAGCACTGCATCTCAGGCGTGCCCAACCGCACCCGGTGTCGCCGGTGCCCGATGAAGGAACACAGCAGGCACCGTAAAGTCCTTCCCCTTAGATGGACTTGGGCTGACCGCTGCTCCTTCCCGATGACAACTACACCTGGGTGGGAATCGCTTGTAACAGTCCATGCCGCCGATTGACCACGCATTCACATGCGCTTAACGTAGTGCCAGCACCAGTCTAGAAGCAGCGTGACTTCATCCTGAGCCAAGGGAGAGGTATGCGTTATCGGCTCGTGTTCCCTTTCAGGAGACCTATCGTGATTTCCCGTAGCACCCGCAATGCCACCTTCGGCATGCTTGCCGCAGTCGCCGTTCTCTCCGCCCCCATGCTTGCCCAGGACGTCAGTGGAAGTATCAGCGGCACCGTGCAGGATGCCTCCGGCGCCGCAGTCCCGAACGCTACCGTTGTGCTGGTGAACACAGATCGGAACCAGACGGTACGTACGGTAAGAACCAGCGGCAGTGGCACGTATAGCGCAACCGCTTTGCCGCTGGGTAATTATTCGATCAAGGTAAGTGCTCCCGGCTTCAGCGATCAGACGCTGACCAGCATCGAGCTTCACGTAAACGATTCGCTCACGATCAATCCTGCGTTGAAAAATGGAACTGCCAGCGAAACGGTTGAGGTCAATACCGCGACGCAGCAGATCAATACGGAAGACCCCACACAGGCCGGACTCATCAACGGCAAACAGGTCACAGAATTGGTTCTGAATAACCGCAATTATGAGCAGCTTGTGGCGCTTCAGCCAGGAGTGAACTACTCCGGCGGCGATTCTATCTACATCGGTAATTCCAACCCGGGCGGCGGCACCAACGTGGTGCAGTTTTCTGTCAATGGTGGCCGAACCTCTGGCAATTCCTGGACGGTGGATGGTGCGGACAATGTGGACCATGGCTCGAACTTCACGCTGCTGACTTATCCTTCCGTCGATGCAATCGCCGAGTTCAAAACGTTGCGTGGCCAGTACTCCGCTGAGTTTGGGCACGCCTCGACGGGTGTAATCAATGTCGTCACAAAATCCGGCACAAACGATCTGCACGGCACGCTGTATGAGTTTGTAAAGAACGATGTTTTCAATGCGAATGCTGTACTGAACAAGCTGACAACTACGCCCGCGGGTCTGGCCCGGGCCACCACGGCACGGCCGCCCCTCCGTTATAACGACTTCGGTGGAACCATTGGTGGACCGGTCTACATCCCGCACCTGATCGACGGTCGCAAGATCAAGACGTACTTCTTCTACTCGCAGGAAGTTCGCAGGGTAATCACTTATACCCCGGTGACGCTGTCCGGCGTCCCGTCGCTCGCGGAGCGGCAGGGCACGTTCGCCGTCAAGGTGTGCACATCGCTTTCATCCACTGGAACATGCACCAATGGTGGTACGAACCAGGTAAACATTTCGAGTGCGATGGCCCGTGCTTACCTGAAAGACATTTACGCCAACGTGCCCGCGCCCGATGCCACCGGTACCCTGATTACCGCGCCCGTGCGGAATGTGTACAACGCCAACCAGCAGATCGCCCGCATCGACCAGGGCATCGGGCAAAAGGCGCAAGTCTTCTTCCGTTTCATCAATGACATCATTCCGACGCAGGAGCCGTTCGGCATCTTTCAGGGCATCAGCTACCCTGGCGTGCAAACCACGAATTCCAACACACCGGGCCGGATCTATCTGGGACACTTCACTTATGCGTTCACGCCAACGTTGGTGGTGGATGGAGGCTATGCTTACTCCACGAACTTGATCTCAAGCGACCCTGTAGGCACTGCGCTGAACGGCAATTCGCCCGACGTGGCCAGCACCGCCAAGCTGCCCTTTGCCTCAAGCCTGCCCCGCGTGCCCGCGCTCACGTTCACCGGAGGCACCGGCCTGACAACCTATGGACCGTATCGCGATTACAGCCGCAATCACAACCCGTTTGTGAATGTGACCAAGGTGATCGGCCGTAACACGCTACACTTTGGCGCGAGTTACAACCACTATCAGAAGACGGAAAACAACGCGGGTGCGAATGCAGGCGCATTTGCCTTCACCAACGCTGGCATTATCACGGGTGCACAGAATTATCAGCAGTCGTTCGCAAACTTCTTGACGGGCTTCGTCACCACGTTTACCCAGGCTAGCTACGACGTGACGCCCGATGTTCGCGAACAGCAGATCGAGGTTTACGGTCAGGACGACTGGAAAGTTACGCCCCGGCTTACCCTGAACCTAGGACTGCGTTATTCCAAATTTGGTCAGCCCACAGACGCAAACCACCAGCTCACGACGTTCGATCCGTCGCTCTACAATTCCGCGAACGCTCCGACCATCGACACCTCAAACGCCGGCAACCTGTGCCTCGCCGCGCCATGTACCGGCGGCGTTACACCAAACCCGAGCTACAACCCGCTGAACGGAATTTCCATCAACAGCGGTCAGTCGGCGTACACAGCGAATTCGCCCTATGGCGAGCGCGTGTCCAAGAGCGACAATCTCAACCTCGGACCGCGCATCGGCTTTGCGCTGGATGTGTTCGGCAACGGTATGACTTCACTCCGCGGCGGCTACGGCATCGCGTATGACTCACCGCTGGTCGGTATTTACGAGCAGAACATTTTCCAGAACCGTCCGTTTGTGAACAACGTCACCATCTCAAACACCAGCTTTGACAACCCCGCAGCCGTTGCCGCCAGTGTAAGCACGGCCACACCGGTATTGCGCGCTACCACGCCCAACTTCCACTCGCCTTACGTGCAGCAGTACTCGCTGGGCATTCAGCAGCAGTTGCCGCACAGCACCGTCTTTTCCATTAGTTACGTGGGCAACGGCCAACGCCACCTCATTGGTCTGGTCGATATTAACCAGGCCGCGCCGGGAGCCTATGTCGCTGCAGGTCTCGGGACGATCAACACGACGACGGTGGGTAAGCTGAACCAGATTCGCCCCTACCGCGGCTATTCCGCGCTGAACTCCATTCAAACGATTTTCATGGGCAACTACAACTCCCTGCAGACCTCGTTTGGCAAGCGCTTCGCTCATGGTTCTCTCGTGCAGGCAAACTACACGTGGTCGAAGGCGATGACCAATGCCAACGCCGATCGGACGGGTGCGCCGCAGATATCCTCGCAGATTGGCGCGGAGTACGGACGTGCCGCTGCCGACCGTCGTCATAACTTCAACTTCAACGCGATTTATGCACTGCCATTCTTCTACGAGCAGAAAGGCCTGCTCGGCCACATCCTGGGTGGATGGGAGGCCTCGGCGCTCGGCTTCTTCAACTCCGGTCTTCCGCTTACAGTTACAACCACCGGACTTGATCCCGCAGGTGTCGGTGTGGTGAACAGCTCCTCAGCTTCGTCGGGTCGTCCTGACCTAATCGGTGATCCTAACCAGGCAACCGCGGCGAGCGGACCCATCCACAATCGCCGCCAGTGGTTCAATCTGAGCGCTTTTCAAGCGGTACCTGCGGGGCAGTTGCGTGGAGGCAACTCGCCTCGCAACATTGTCAACGGCCCTGGCTGGATGCGTGTAGACGCGGGCGCCTTCCGCAACTTCCGCATTTACAGTCGACTCAATCTGCAGGTGCGCGGCGAAGCGCAAAATTTGTTTAACCACACCAATCCTGATGGAATCACAGTAGGAAGTACCCTTTCTTCGACCGGGTTTTCCGCGGCTGCGTCCAATGTGACCAGCTACCGCGACAAACGTATCGTCCAGTTGGGAGCCAAGCTGACGTTCTAGACTGGCACATGCCCGATCCGAAAAGCCCCGTCGTAGACGGGGCT
>CALMAP010000061.1 GCA_937859825.1 uncultured Terriglobus sp.
GGGCCCCAAAAGCGGGCCACTTCCTTTTAGTACGCTCCAGCCTGCTCGATCGGCACCCGTACCTGAAAGCATGTGCTGCCCGGTTTACTCTGCATGGTGATGGAACCACGGTGTTTCGTCACAATGCGATTGGCGGCGTCCAGGCCAAGCCCAAGTGCTACTCCAACAGGTTTAGTCGTAAAGAATGGCTCAAAGATGCGCGAGGCGATGTCCGGATCGATGCCTGGCCCGTTGTCCCACACCTCGACCAGCAAGTTGGGGCCGCTAGCACGGGTGACAAGTCTCAATTCGTGATCATCTCTCTCGCACAGGTCCATGCTGTCGAGCGCGTTCTCAATCAGTGCCATCCAGACCTGATTCAGCTCACTTCCGTAGGCAAGAATACAAGGCGTATCTGGGTCGTACTCCCGGGTCACGCGCACCGCGTTCAGGCGTGAATTCAGCATCGCCAGCGTGTTTTCTAGGGCCTGCGGCACATCCACTTCCTGTATCGGTGCCTGGTCCATGTAGGAGTAGTCTTTGATCGCCGTGATCAGTTCGAAGATGCGCCGCGTCGAATCAATCACCGCGTCCGTCATACGCTCTGCCTTGAGAGCGGCAGCAAACGACGCCAGAGCCACTGGCATCGCCTTTGGCCCGACTGCCTCTAGCAGACCATCCAAATGGGAGAGCTCGATGCGTGTCTCCGCCAGCGTGGGCGCGGTCTTCCAGGGCTCCTCGACCCCATGCTCTTCCATCCAGCGGGTCAGCGCGTCTTCCCGGCCGGAAAGTTCCATAGCGTCGGACCGCAACGGGCGTCCCGTTTCGTTCACGAGATCTTTGACCGAATCCGTCCATGCGCTGTAGCGTGCCTTGTCCTCGGAAGTAAAGCACATTGACCCGAGCTGGTACTTGGTATAGCCGTAGTTGCGTAGCTCCGTCCAAAGGCTGTTCGCCGCGGAGCGCGCGGCCGAGGCAGGATTGTTCAATTCGTGTGAAAGGTTCGCGGCAAGCTTGCCTAGGGCGCTCAGCTTTTCGGCCTGCTGCTCGATGCGTGTCACTTCACGCACACGGTCAAGCAGGATAGAAACGCAGCGCTGCGCCATGGAGGGGATGCGGACTAGCATCTCCGGAAAGAGCGACTCAGGGTAGCTGAGCAGCCAGACGCGGCCTACTGCGTGACCCTCTCCGCCATAGGTCTTCATCCGGCTGAAGGGCAGCTTTCCTGTCAGTTCATGCGACCTGCCAACGAATACCGCCGTTGGGCCAGAGTTCAAACGTCGTACCTGGATTTCACCTTCCAGCAGGATCGACATCTCATGCGCGGGGTCGCCCGAGCGGAAAATCAACCGGCTGTCCGCAACGACGCGTGATTCGCCGTTGTCGACAAGCCACTGGAACTCATCTTCCGAGAGCCCTTCGAGGCTGCGCACGTGATGCAGCGCCTCCATCACCGTTTCCGGTTGTACGGCAACAACTTCCCATGGCGTACCCGGCGATGCGTTCGCGGTTTCCGCCGGTGATTCGAGCAGCGTAGGAGACACGGCTTGACCCTCTAAGGTTTACTGTATCGCGACACACCAGCGGATGACGGCTATCGCCGCCCTGCTTCCTCTTTACGCATCGGCATCGCGTCGATCTTGGTTTGCAACTGGTCCCATGGGATGGGCTGATGCGAGCGCATCTTCTCGCCACCATCCTTGCCCAGCAAGATGACCGTGAACTCGTCCGGCTTCACCTTGAAGCGCCTTTGTGCTGTTCGCCACTCATCTTCTGACAGCATGAACGTAGGAACACTTTTGTTGGTTCCCTCGGCACCGACGATCACCACCTGGCGATCACGCAATTCTGAAGAGTGCGATGCAAGCGCCATAAGTTGCTGCTCCGTCTGTTTCGCGTTGCCACCCTCAAATACCAGCAGCGGACGGTAACGGTCGTGCATTCCTGCGAGTGTTTTCGGATACTGCGCGACGAGTGGCATAGTCGAAAGTGCGAGGGTTGCAATGGCAATGCGCATGTCCCGGTTAGACGCTGGTAGCGATGGATGGAACAACTTCGATCACGATCTTTCCGAAGTGATCGCCGCTTGCCATGTATCGGAGAGCGTCCTGAGCCTGCGCAAACGGGAAGACATGGTCCATCACCGGAGCGATGCCTGCAGACGAAAATGCATCCGCAAGCTCTTGTAGCATCCGGACCGAGCCAACATACACGCCTTGCATGCGCAGGCCATTCATCAGTATGGGCAGCACGTTCATCGGCTGCTCCACCCCGCTGAGGACGCCAATCAGCGCAATGAAGCCGCTTCGCGCCGCGCTGCGGAGGGAGAGCGGCAGCGTGCCCGCGCCGCCTACTTCAAGAATGTGGCTCGCGCCCTGCTTGCCGGTAAGTGCCCGCACGTGGCGGTCCCATTCTGGCTCGGCGCGATAGTTCACCGTTGCATTGGCGCCAAGCTCTCGCGCCTTTTGCAGCTTTTTTTCGGAAGAACTCGTAATGATTACGTGCGCACCCAGCAGCTTTGCGATCTGCAATCCTAAAATGCTTACACCTCCCGTGCCAAGCAGAAGTACGGTGCTCTCCGAACCGGCTTGGCCGAGGCTTACAAGCGAGTTCCACGCGGTAACACCGGCACATGGCAGGCAGCTTCCTTCCGCAAAGGAAAGATTCTCGGCAAGGTGCACCAGTGCGTGCGCAGGAAACGTGCGGTACTCGGTGAGTACGCCCTGTTGCGCCTCACCCAGCGCAGAGGCTGCAGCGGCGCTGGTCAGAGGACCATCCTGCCATTCCGGAAAGAAGTTCGCGACGACGCGATCCCCCTGCTTCCACTGGGTAACTTCGCGGCCCACCGCAACCACTTCTCCCGCGCAATCGGAGCAGAGCGTCAGCGGCTTCTGCACGTGTGGATTGTAGTGCCCCCGTATCACCATCAAGTCGCGATAGTTCAGCGAGACGGCATGGATGCGGACCAGGACCTGCGACGGCCCAGGTTCAAATACCGCAACTTCGTTAAAGACAAGGCTGTCGATGGAGAACGTGTCCACCAGTTGCAATGAGCGGCTTTGCATGGTCATTGGATGCTCTGCTATGCAAGGGTGGTGGAAGGCGGAGAGGGCGTTTGCTCTCTCCGCCTGTTTCTTGTGCCGCCTATGCCTTCACGACAGCGCCGTTCTCGACCTTGACTGGATCGAGGAACGGCATGGCCGCGCGAAGCTCCGCACCAACCTTCTCGATTGGGTGTTCGCGGTCCTGTGAGCGGAACTTCTCGAACTCCTTGCGACCGCTGTTCTGGTCTTCAATGAAGCGCTTCGCGAACGTGCCGTCCTGGATGTCTTTGAGGAGGCCCTTCATCGCATCCTTTACCGCGGGCGTGACGATGCGCGGGCCGGCAACGTAGTCGCCCCACTCCGCCGTGTCGCTGATGGAGTAGCGCATGTATTCGAGGCCGCCGCGATACATCAAGTCCACGATCAGCTTCAATTCGTGCAGCACTTCAAAATAGGCAAGCTCCGGCTGATATCCCGCTTCGGTCAACACCTCAAAGCCGGCCTTCACCAGCGCGGCAGTGCCGCCGCAAAGCACGGCCTGTTCGCCAAAAAGATCGGTCTCGGTCTCCTCGGTGAATGTGGTCTCAAGCACGCCCGCGCGTGTGCAGCCGATGCCCTTGGCATAGCTCAGCGCGTTGGCAAGCGCATTGCCGCTGGCATCCTGCTCGACCGCCACCAGTCCGGGTACGCCGCCGCCCTCTGTGAAGACCTCACGCACACGATGGCCCGGGGACTTAGGCGCGACGAGTGAAACGTCCACGTCTGCTGGTGGGTTGATGGTGCGGAAGCGGATGTTGAAGCCGTGCGCGAACATCAGCGTCTTGCCCTTCTTAAGGCCGGGCTCGATCTCCTTGTAGACTACCGCCGCCGTCTGGTCCGGTACCAGCACCATGATCGTGTCTGCCCACTGCGCTGCATCTGCAACGTTCAGCACTTCCAGGCCGGACGCCTTCGCTTTCTCCGCACCTTTAGAGCCAGCGCGCAGACCGACCTTCACTTCCACTCCGGAATCCTTCAGGTTCAGAGCATGTGCGTGGCCCTGCGAGCCATAGCCGATAATGGCAACCTTCTTTGCCTGGATAAGGGAGAGGTCTGCGTCGTTGTCGTGGTAAGTCTTTGCCATAGGTGTAAGTCGTCCTTGTATTTAGTAAGTCGTTGCGTAGGCAATTAAGCAAGCACAAAATTCAACTCGTGATGCTTTCGGAAGGGCACGGCTTCAGCCGTGCCGTAAGCGTGCTGCCAGATCTCGGCTTCAGCCGCTGAGGTCTTGGTCTGCTTCAGGCAAGCCACTAGGCATCATGATCCGCAAACTGGTTGGGAAGTGCGTCCATCGGATCGAGCGCATCGGGATCGTCGTTCGGATCGAAGACGGTCTGGTGCGCCTTGCTGCCTAGCGCACGCATCACGCGGCCGGTGTGCTGGCCGCGTCGCATGGCCATGCGTCCCGTGCGGCTAACCTCCAGAATGTCGTAGCTGGATTCACGAAGCACTTGGATTAGTCCCTCAATCTTGGAGGCGGAGCCGGTCATCTCGAGCATGACGGAATCGGGCGCAAGATCGACGACGCGGGCGCGAAACACATTTGCCAATTCGAAGATCTGCGTGCGTGACTGAATGCCATGCGGAGACTGAGGTCCGGCAGCGACCTTGATAAGGCAGAGCTCGCGCACGACGGCTTCGCTGCGGTTGACCTCGTCCACATCGCGCGTGATCTCCAGCTTATAGAGCGAGGCGCGAATACGATGCGCGGCATTTTCAGGAGCGTCACAGACAATGGTCATGCGCGACACGTCTTCCCGCTCGGTTTCACCCACGGTGAGCGACGCGATGTTGATGTTCAATCGGCGAAAGAGCGAAGCGACGCGAGTAAGTACCCCGGGCTTGTTGTCTACAAGAGCGATAAAGGTGTGCAGCATAAGTTCAGAGTCTTTCTTTGTCTTTCGTTCTAATTCCCGAAGTGTCATCCTGAGCGGAGCGAAGGACCTGCTTTCTGCCCGGAGCGCCACCAGTTCTGTCGTTAGTCCGTAAGTTTCTCCAAAGCGCTCCTGGGTCGTGCCCATAGCACGAACTCTCCGGGCTGTGCTGTTTGCGTGATCTTGCCGCATGAGTTCTTCGCAACAAGTCCCGACGCAAGAATTTGAGCGATGGGGAAGCGGCTCACATGATCGCGCCCTTCGTCCTTCTTCTCACCCTTGCTGCACATATGCAGATCGACCACTACAGGATCGATCATGTAACCAGTCGTCGGAACGATGGCAGTGGCCGTGCCATCCGCACCTGTGAGGATGTCCTTATCTTCGGTATGAGACAGGAGCCTCGCCTGCCGGTCGAAAAAGATCTGCTTGCCGGCAATGGGCTGACCTGTTTTCGCGTTGAGCAGGCGGATGTGGATGGCGGTGGTTTCTCCAGCGGTAAGTGGCTGCCTCGTCTCCTGTGCGGTCGCTGGAACGCTATGCATGATAAGTGCTATTGCCAGTGAGGCTCTCACCGCAATTCCAGCAGACCGTAAAGA
>CALMAP010000062.1 GCA_937859825.1 uncultured Terriglobus sp.
GCCCTGACGAGCGCGTTAACGAAGATTCCTGTGCGGCGTGACATCGCCATGACTGGAGAAATCACGCTTCGCGGCAAGGTTCTCCCCATCGGCGGCTTGAAGGAGAAGCTGCTCGCAGCCCACCGCGCCGGCATCTTCGAAGCAGTGCTTCCAGGGGAGAACCGCAAGGACTACGCGGAACTACCCCAGCTCATCAAGGACAGCATGAAGCTGCACTTCGTGGAGCAGATGGATGAGGTGCTGCAAATCGCACTCGACGGGAAGCTGCCTGAACTCGCCGAGGAACAGCCGAAAGCACTGGAAGAGGCTACGCTACCTGCAATGCCTCCGCCTGCCACTTCACGGCCGCCCGCGCACTCTCACCAGTAAGTACGAGCAAAAAAGCGAATGGCC
The DNA here is from genome assembly GCA_937859825.1 of uncultured Terriglobus sp. Classification (GTDB taxonomy): domain Bacteria; phylum Acidobacteriota; class Terriglobia; order Terriglobales; family Acidobacteriaceae; genus Terriglobus. The sequence continues at coordinate 394 of CALMAP010000062.1, forward strand.
CGGCACTCTGCCGGGCCATTCGCTTTGTGTTCCTTCAGCTCTTCCGCGTGAAGAGTCCGCCGATCAGCGAAATCACCCAGACGATCGCAAGAATGTGGATCAGCAGGCTTGCGCCATGCGTAAATACTTCGCCCAACAGCCACACCACAAACAAGACACCTGCAATTGCCAGAAACATTCCATCCTCCTGAACTGGCAAGCCGGTTCGTCGGTTGCCTGATGTCATAGGAGAGAAGAGTGCACATGTGCGTTGCATCACAGGTGCGACGAGTCTCTTCACGTCCAGCCTTCGCGCAGAAGAAAGGACGCGGCCGTCGCCGCGCCCTCGCACTTATCGACTTTGTTGGCTGCTTAACAGCCGCCGGCAATCGACGGAATGAACATGACTTCATCCCGATCCTGGAACTCGTAGGTATCTCCGCCCAGAAAGCGAATATCTTCATCGTTCACGTAGACGTTGATGAACTTGCGCAGCTTTCCATCTTCGTCGCGAATGTGGGCGCCGAGTTGAGGGAACTTCACCCCAAGGTCATCGACAAGCAACGGCAACGTGCTCGCGGCGGACTCCACCTGCTTGGTTCCTGCGGTATGGCGCGCAAATGCGGCCGGTAACATCACTCGAATTGACAACCTACTTCCTCCACTTACTCTGTTCTCGTTAGTCAGCCGGTACCAGTTCCGGCTCCTTGGACTGCACCGGGGCAATTGACGCGTCGAGTTCCTCGAGGTACTGCTCGAAGTCCGCCAGACGCGGCCGTACCGCGCGACCGAGATCGAAACGCCCGCTCAGGCAGTCCAGCGTCTTCAGACCATTCCCGGTGATGACGCTGATGGTCAGTTCCTGGGCACCGATGCGGCCCTGTGCCAGCAGACGCGCTGTGACCGCAGTGGTCACGCCGCCTGCAGTCTCCGTGAAGATGCCTTCGGTCTCGGCAAGCTCCTGGATTCCGGCGACGACCTCAACGTCCGAAACGTCTTCGGCATAGCCGCCCACCTCGCGAATCATGCGCGAGGCATAGGGACCGTCCGCGGGATTGCCGATGGCGAGCGACCGGGCAATGGTGTTGGGGCGCTGCGGCGTGATGGTCTCCGTGTTCGCCTTGACCGCACAGGAAATAGGAGAACAACCCGTGGCCTGAGCACCGAAGAAGCGCACCGGCTTCGCCTCGACCAATCCAAGAAAGACCAACTCGTCGAATGCCTTCTTGATTTTGCGGATGAGCGATCCACCCGCCATGGGAACGACGACGTTGTCCGGCAGGCGCCAGCCAAGCTGCTCGGCAATTTCAAAGCCTACGGACTTCGATCCCTCAGCATAGTAGGGTCGCAGATTCACGTTCACAAAGCCCCAGTTGTACTGGTCGGCAATCAGGGAGCAGAGGCGGTTCACGTGGTCGTAGTTGCCGTCGATACGCACCAGACGTGCGCCGTAAACAAGTGTATTCAGGATCTTGGCGGGCTCCAGATCGGCGGGCACAAGAATGCATGCCCTGAGACCCAGCCGCGCTGCCTGCGCAGCGCCGGAATTCGCCAAATTGCCAGTGGAAGAGCAGCCCCCCACGTCAAACCCGAACGACTGCGCGTTGGCCCGCGCCCCAGCGACGACGCGGTCCGTGAAGGAAAGCCTGGGAAAGCAGACGGCATCGTTTTTTACATAAAGATTGGTGCTGCCGACGCGCTTGCCTAGATTCTTCGCACGAACCAGCGGAGTAAATCCGACCGGCAGGTCCGGCTCAAATCCTTCTGGAATGGGCAACAGCGGGAGATAGCGCCACATGTTATTGGGGCCGTCTTCAATCATCTTGCGGGTAATCTGACCGCGCACAGAAGCCAGATCGTAACGAACTTCAAGAGGGGTGAACGACTCGTCGCAAATGGAGAGCGGCTGGTTTCCGTAGCTCTTGCCCGACTCTTTGGAGTAGAGCTCATACGGGGTCCGACAAGCAGGCGTCATGCTTCCTCTTCCAAAGTGGAAGGGACAACTCACTGCGACGCTCTCGAGGGTAGGGCAATATGCCCAGAGGAATCTGATTAGACGGTCATACTGCTCTGCGCTTGTTGCGTGGGCGGTATTCCGAATCTCATGTTCCCTGTTGTCCGCACTTGCGGAAACAGCCAGGAGAGAGGTGACACCGGTACAGATTCGTCCGGTTGTCGTGGCGTCGCAGGGCTCGTCCCTCAGCCACTCTTCATGAAACTCGTCCTGCAACGTTCGCAGGCTCGATATCACAGATATACCACAACCGGGCAGCGGCGCTGTGCGCTGCTTAGTTCACCTGTTCGACGATCTTTCTGACGCCAGAGACGAAGCGGCGCGGATCGAACTCGGTGCGAACGATCTCGTCCGGGCAATCGGTGAGTATTGCTACGCGCCAGTTGCAGACGAAAGCCACGATCTGTTCCGGATTGGCCGTCTTGATCTCGCTGCACATGGTCTCGGCTTCGTGAATACGGCTCTCTCCCTCCACATCAATCAGCACCAGGTCATACTGCTTAGCCCAGAGCATCACAAGGCCCTCCCTGGTTGAGAGCGTAGAATCCACGATGAAGCCGGCAATGCGCAGAATTTGATCACGCAAAGGCCGAAGCATCTCGCGCGCGCAGATATGAAGAATTGATTTCGGTTCCGGTTCCAGGATTTTCGGCTGCATGCAGATATTGGGAGAGAGACATGCAGGCACAACGTGCGGCCGCTACAAATTTCTCTTATCTGCCGCAGTGTACGAACAAGCGCCTGGCCTTTGCAATGCTCAAAGCGAAGTCGTGACGCTTCCGGCATGTCACGGTCAGGTTAGAGCGCTGCCGAGTCCGCGGCCGAAGCAGGTGACAGCAAATCCGCAATGCCCCGGCCTCGCAGCATCGGCCCAATGTCAGGATCGCGGCCTCGCCATCCTCGATACAACTCTGCGGGGTCGGCGGTGTTGCCACGTGAAAGCACCAGGCGCCGCAAGCGATCGCCATTCTCCCGTGTCAAACCGCCGTTCTCCTCGAACCACGCGTATGCGTCTGCATCCAGCATCTCAGCCCAAAGATAGGAGTAATACCCGGCGGAGTAGCCGCCGCCAAAGATGTGGCTGAAGTAGCTGGAGCGATAACGTGGCGGCACAGTATCGAAATCGACGTTCTTGCGCTTGAGCGATTCGTGCTCGAACGCAACGCAATCCTGAAG
>CALMAP010000063.1 GCA_937859825.1 uncultured Terriglobus sp.
CCGCGAAGCTGCTCCACGAGTAGCGTGGAACGGTGGTGGCCACCACCTCGCGAGCCAGCGTAATGCGGTGTCCGGCGGCGTGCACCTTGACGCCGAGTTCATAGTCGTCCGCGATGTAAGGCAGCAGGATCTGCAGGCCGCCGATGCTCTCCAGCGTCTCGCGACGCAGCGCCAGCGTGCTACCCAGTCCGAAGTGGATGCCGTGCTCCATCACGCGCGCTGCGGCAACGCCGGGCAGAAACTCCGTGGAGATGCCGAGCGCCTCCAGCTTTGACCAAATGCCGCCACGCGGCACCACCTGCCCGAAGTAGGGGACAGTCACGAAGCCAACGCCAGGCTCGCTCAGCGCAGCCGTGATGCTCTCAAGGTAGTTGGGTCCAACGCGAATGTCCGCATCGTTGATCACGATCACCGCACCTAGCGAGGCTGGCACCATCTGCGCCAGCGTGCTTACCTTGCCGTTCAAGCCCAGCCGCTCCGGGCATGCGATCACGCGCACGGGTATCTGCGGGAACTCGGCGCGCAACTGCTCAGCCATCGCTTCCAGCGGTTCCCCCGTATCGCTCTGGCCCAGCAGCAGTTCATAGCGGCCGGAGTAGGTCTGGCGGCAGTGGCTCGCAAAACTCTCGTATAGCCCGGGATCGCTGCCCTTGACCGGCTTAAGAATCGAGACGGTCGGCGGGTCACCATGCCGCACTGGTACCGGCTGGCGGGAGAACGAGCGGATGCCGAACAGCGCGATGCTCAAGTAAACGAGGCCGCTGAACGTGAGCAGCGCACAGGCGATTTCAATCAGAAGAGGCAGCACTGCTCCTAGGATAATGACGACACGTCACGTTGCACGACCCACAAATGTATCCAAGGGAACGCCTTGCCAAATTTATGAATTCACTTTTTCAGCTTCAGCAAGGCACGTCCTGCTAAGGACAAGTATCTCTTCACCGCTTGCGGGACAAGCACCTGATAGGACATCCGGTTTTGTAAGTTGAAGGATGCAGCAAAGTGATTTGATTACTTATCGTAAGGCAAAAAAAGCGAGAACACCGTTCCTTGACCACGTGGTCCCTGTCGACTTCGGCACTTGAGTTTCCCATGATGCCTCTGAATAATCTCGGCACTGATCCAGAGGCCAATGCCAGTGCCAAGAATGCCCTTGGTGCTGAAAAAAGCTTCGAAAACCCGGTGCTGCGTTTCAGGACTCATACCGCTACCGTTATCGGCAACTGTGATCATCATGCCTTTGCGATTGTCTTTCCAGTCGCGCCCGTCACGGCATCGCAGCAGCAGTCTGCCCTGCTGCTGTGGCAGAGCGTCGATGGCATTTGCGATCAAATTGTTCAACACCTGCCGGACCTCTCCTTGAAGGCAGGTAACGCTTCGTTGCGTCTGTTCCCGTAACTCGACGGTGGCGCCCAGGTATCTCAGCTTCTGATCGAAAATTAACAACGCTCCGTCAATAAGCTGACTAAACCGGACAGCTTCTTTTCTCGTGGATTGGCGATGAAACCTGAGAGTCTTACTGGTGATTGCAGCGACGCGACGCAGTTCAAGATCTGCCTGATCAAGGTAGAGCACGATCTCGTCGGTTTCGGTGGTGGTTCTCGCCAGGTGGACTAGATTCGTAATTGCCTCCAGAGGATTGTTGATCTCATGGGCGATTGCGCCGGCAAGCCTGCCAATGGCTGCAAGCTTCTCAGAGATGAGAACAGCGTCTTGGGCGAGCCTGCGATCGTTGATGTCCTCGGTTTAGCCGTCCCACATTACGATGTATCACGCTTGATCTCGCCTAGCAGAAGCTCGTGTTCGCATCCAGCATTCTTTGCCGGACGTAGTTAAAATTCGATGTTCTATGTCGTAGGCTTCCCCCGTGGCAATGGAGTTCTGCCAGGCCCCGCGCATACGATCCTTGTCCTCTGCCGCGCAGACACGCAGCCAGCCATCCCCAAAGGCGGATTCCGCGGGAAGACCCGTTTTTTCGTAGTACCGGCTACTCATCCCGACCACCTTACCCTCTGGGTCAGCGGTCCATGGAATCTGCGGGTTGAAGTCCACCGTGTGCTGCAGCTCGACCTGAAGGTTCTCCAGGGTAAGCTCGGTGGCTTTACGATCGCTTATGTCCTCGCAAACGCCGAGGAGGTACGGTTCGCCAAGGTTTTCCTGCTCCAGAATGGACAGGGACTTACGTACCCAAATCGTGGTTCCGTCGGACCGAAGATATCGCACTTCGTTTACGGTTGCTTTGGTGCCGCTGGCCAGACCCGCGAGATCGTCTCTGCAAAGCGCCCTGTCTGCCGGGAAGACGACATCGATCAAGTTCAGTGTTTGAAGCTCGGCGAGCGACTTGCCAGCGAAGCGGCATAACGCCGGATTTGCGGCAACGAAGTCGCCGCGCACTGTAAGCAGTGTCAATCCCACCGCTGTTTGCTCGAAAGCCGGTAAAAGAGAGAAATCTAAGACGGAGGAAACGCTCATACTGGGAACCCCGATCGCGGTTGCTCGACAACCGCGACGCCCAGAGAAACATGTGCGTCTTTCTTTTAGATGCAAGCCTGCGCGGGAAGTCTCTTTACTCGTACCGCAGTGCCTCGATCGGGTTCAGGCTGGCTGCTTTCCATGCGGGATAGATCCCAAAAACCAGGCCGATGCTGCACGAGATCACGAACGCCGCGACTACCCAGAAGATCGAAACGCTGGAGGAAAGCACAAGATTCAGCAGCAGTCCGAAACCGGAACCAATGAGCACGCCGACCAGGCCGCCGATCGCACAAAGTGTGACCGCCTCTAGCGTGAACTGCAGCAAAATCGTCCGGCGGTTGGCGCCGATGGCCTTGCGCACGCCGATCTCGCGGGTGCGCTCTGTAACGGAAACGAGCATGATGTTCATCACGCCCACGCCGCCCACCAGCAGGCCCACGGCGCTGAGTCCAAACATCAGCAGGAAGAGGCTGCCGGTAATCTGGCTCCATAGCCTCGTGATGGAATCCGAGCCGAAGATGGCGAAGTTGTCTTCCGCGTCGTTGCGCACCTTGCGGCGGCGGCGCAGCAGCTCTCTTATTTCGTCTTCTGCAATGCCCTTGTTCTTCTGATCGTCGAATTTGGCGGAGATCCAGTAATCCAGGATCTCCGGATGCAGCTTCTTGAACGTGCTGATCGGCATATGCACCATGTTGTCTTCGGCGTTCTTGCCGCCACCGAAGGCGGACTTCGCCTTCTCCTGCACGCCGATCACGGTAAACAGCATGCCGGAAACATCGATCTCCTTGCCAATGGCGCTGTCCTGCCCAAAGAGATCCTCCGCCGTGTCATGTCCGATCACGGCTACATTGTCGGCGTAATCCATCTCGCGCTGGGAGAAGTAGCGGCCCTGCGCCATGCCGAAGTCGTACACGGTTGGATTGTTGGCCGTTGTGCCTTCCAGCGATACGTTCTCGCTCTTTAGCCGGCCATACTTCACCACCACGGAGCCTGCGCCAAAATCGAAATTCTGGTAACGCAGCGACGGCACCACATCAACGATGTGGGGCAGTTCGCGGATTCCCATGGAGTCGTCCAATGTGAGTTGCCTGCGGCTCAGCATCTCCGTCGTGGGCCGCGTGCCGATCACGGGAAACCGGAAGATCCACATCACGTTGGTGCCCATGGACGCGACCATGTCGCCC
>CALMAP010000064.1:0-1668 GCA_937859825.1 uncultured Terriglobus sp.
AAGCAGAGCAGACATCTCTTCGTAAAGGAAACCCTGCCCCGGCCGATAGGGCTGCACCCATTTGCCGTCGATGACAAACTGCGGGATCGCTTTCTTGCCGACGTTCGCAAGAACCTCGTCCGCAGCCCCAGGCGTGCGCTCGATGTCGATCTCTTTGTAGGGAAGGTTGTGCTTGTCCAGGAAGCGCTTTGCCTCACGGCAGTCGCGGCACCAGCCTGCGGAATATACGGTGATTTCCATGCTGATCCTATTTTACCGTGCAGCAGCAGGTGCTACTGCTCGTGGTAGTTGCGCATTAGGCCGCCATCGACCACATAGGTCGAACCGGTAACGTAGGCAGCCTCGTCCGATGCCAGAAAAACTGCCAGCCCGGCGACGTCGTCAACGGAACCTATCCGTCCCAGGGGGATGTTTGCCAGCAACGCCTTTACCTGCATTTCATGTTTCATCATGGAAGCATTGATGGGTGTGTCGATCGCGCCAGGGGCGATGTTGTTCACGGTAATGTTGCTTGGGCCAAGTTCCACGGCAAGGTCTCGCATCAGCATGCGCAGACCGCCCTTAGCAGCACAGTACGTAGAAAAGTGAGGGAAAACCATGTCCTCGTGCACGGAGCTGATATTCAGCACACGGCCCGGCATTTTTGCAGCAAGCAGCCGCTTTACGAACGCTTGTGTCGCAAAGAATGGTCCTTTTAGATTGACCTGAAGCACAAGGTCATAATCGGCCTCGGTCACATCCGTAAAAAATGCGCCCTTCTCGACACCCGCATTGTTGACAAGGATGTCAGCCTTGCCGAAATGCTTCCATGCGGTGTCGATCAATGCTTCCATCTGATCGAGCTTCGACACGTCAGCGGACACAGTGATCGCACGGCGGCCCATTTGCTCAATCTGGCTCTTTGCGTCTTGCGCGCCACCGTCGTCGCCGTGGTAGTCGATCACGACGTCTGCGCCTTCTTTCGCGAAGCGGATCGCGATGCCTTTGCCAATTCCGGAAGATGCCCCTGTCACGATCGCCACTTTTCCCGCAAGCCGTTGGTCGTTCATACCGGGCTTGGATGCTGCGAAACCGGTGACTGGATTCGCCCTGGAAGAAAGTTTTAACGCCGGCGCGCGCGGAAGAAATCCGAGAGCATCTGGCTGCACTCCTGCGCGAGCATACCTTCACTGACCTCTACGCGATGGTTCAGTTGTGGATGGTTTAATACCTCAAGCACCGACCCGCAGCCGCCTGCCTTGGGATCACGCGTAGCGAAGACCAGCCGTGCGATGCGGGCGTGCAGAATCGCGCCCGCGCACATGGCGCACGGCTCCAGTGTCACGACCAGTTCACATCCGTTCAGCCGGTAATTCCGCAGGTGCCGCGCAGCTTCGCGCATCGCGACGATCTCGGCGTGGGCAGTGGGATCGTTATCGCGGATGACGCGGTTCTGGCCAGACCCGATGATTGCTCCCTCAAACAGCACGACGGCACCCACCGGCACCTCGCCGCTGCCTGCGGCAGCATTGGCCTGTTCCACCGCTGCCTGCATTGCCTCAAGGTTGGTCATGATGCAGTCTCACGCTGTGCAGCTAAATTGGCTCCTGCTGTGTCATACAATGCAGCGCGCCAAGGCCCCAGATAAAGTCGCCGCAATGAATGCCGACCGTGCGGCGTGATGGGAAC
>CALMAP010000064.1:1695-5096 GCA_937859825.1 uncultured Terriglobus sp.
AGGCGCGCGTTGTTGAAGGTTACAGGCGACGGCATCGGTACTTCGATCACACGCCAGGGCTGTCCACCGGTTTGGCGTGCCGAACGAAGCCGGTCAAGGTTCTCAGCCAGCGGAAGATGATTTTCGTCCGACGTGTTGGACTCGGTGGCAATCAGGATGGTGTCGGTGCTGACAAAGCGCGCGATGTCATCTACATGGCCATGCGTGTCATCGCCCGCACAACCGCGATTCAGCCACAGCACCTGGTCGACACCGAGGTAGTCGGAGAAGACGTGTTCGAGTTGCTCCCGCGATACTCCAGGATTGCGCTGCTGTACCTCAGAAAGCAGGCACTCTTCTGTGGTCAGCATCGTTCCGGCACCGTTCACGTCGATCGAACCGCCTTCCAGCACGATACGGTGCTCCACACCTTCAACATCACGCGATGGCCGAAAGGAATACATGTCCTGCAGCTGTGCCACTTGTTGCGGGATGCGGTCATCGTTGTGCCAGTTTGGATACTTGGCCCATGCGTTGAAGCGCCAGTCCGTTATGGCGACATTGCCTTCCGCATGTTTGATGAAGACCGGCCCCGAGTCGCGCAGCCATATGCGGTCCGTGCGCCACAGATGGAAATGCAGCCGCGCAAGATTTGCACCCGCACGCAGAAGCATGCGCCTGGCCCGCTTCTCCGCGGCTTCATCGTTTACGAGAATATTCACCTCTTCGACCTGCGAGAGGTACCGGACGATTTCGGAGTATACCCAGGGAATGGGCTGGAACTTGCCCGGCCAGTCTTCCGCATTGTGCGGCCATGCGATCCAGGTGGAGGCGTGCTGCTCCCACTCGGCGGGCATGCGGTAGCCGAGGGAACGTGGAGTCTGTGAACTCTGCGTCATGCTACGAGGAACCTCTTCGTAACACCTTCATACGCATCCACGCGGCGGTCGCGCAGGAACGGCCAGTGCTGACGTGTGATCTCAACCAGGGCCGAATCGATATCGGCGTAGAGGATCTCTTCCTGATCGTGCGATGCGGTGGCCACCAGCCTGCCAAAGGGATCGCTGATGAACGAACCTCCCCAGAACTCGATGCCAGCCCCAACAGAGCCTTTGTTTTCGACGCCATTGTGCAGAACGTCACCCTGCTCATGTCCAACTCGATTCACGGAGCACACCCATACACCGTTTGAAATTGCGTGCGCACGTTGCGTGGTCTGCCATGCGTCGTATTGCGCTGCGCCGAACTCTTCCTTCTCGCTGGGATGCCACCCTATGGCGGTCGGGAAGAAGAGCGTCTCCGCGCCGCGCAGTGCCGTGATGCGGGCACCTTCGGGATACCACTGGTCCCAGCAGACGAGCGTTCCGATGTTGCCGGCGGAAGTTTGCAGGGCCTTAAAACCAAGGTCACCGGGGGTGAAGTAGAACTTTTCGTAATAAAGCGGATCGTCCGGGATGTGCATCTTGCGGTACATGTCGGCGATGCTGCCGTCTTTCTCCAGCGTGACAGCCGTGTTGTGGTAAAGCCCCGGAGCGCGTCGCTCAAAGAGCGAGGCGATAACAACAACGCCATGCTCGCGCGCCACTGCACCCAGGCGCTCGGTGCTTGGGCCTGGAATCGATTCGGCGAGGTCGAACAAAGCATGATCTTCACGCTGGCAGAAATACTGCGCGCGGAACAGTTCAGGCAGGCAGATCAGTTTTGCGCCGCCCCGTGCCGCTTCGGTAACGCGATCGGCGGCTTTCTCCAGGTTTTTGTCCGTGTCCTCTTCGCAGGACATTTGAATCAATGCGACGCGGGTTTTCAAGCTTGTCTCCTTGGTCTCGCCTGAGGCGATCAGGCCATTACTTCGCGGATGTCTTTGGCGAGCTGGTCAACCCGCACCGGATCGCTGTCCCAGGCGAACATGAATCGTGCACCACCGCCGATAAACGTGTAAAAGCGCCAGCCGAGGCGTCGCAGCCGCTCCAGGCGTTCCTCTGGAGCGAGCAGGAACACAGCATTTGCCTCTACCGGGAACATGAGCCGCACTGCAGGCGAGTCCACGATGGCATCACGCAAGCGCCGAGCGCAACGATTCGCGTGGGCCGCATTACGGCTCCAGACGTTGTTGCCCAGCATGCCGAGCCACGGCGCACTCAGGTAGCGCATTTTTGATGCAAGCTGCCCAGCCTGCTTGCAGCGGTACTCAAAGTCCTGGGCGAGCTTTTTATCGAAGAACACAATGGCTTCTCCGATGGCCATGCCGTTCTTGGTTCCGCCACAGCAGAGCACTTCCACACCGGCCTGCCAGGTGATCTGGGCAGGCGTGCAGCCAAGTCCCTCGACGGCGTTGAAGAACCGGGCACCATCCATGTGCAGGTGCAACCCCATCGTTCGGCTCATGGCAGAAAGTACACGCACTTCCTCCGTGGTGTACACCCGGCCCGTCTCAGTGGACTGGGTGATCGTGACTACCTTCGGCTTGGGGAAGTGAATGTCCGTTCGCGCCGTGGCAATGGCCTGAACGGCGGCGGGTGTGAGCTTGCCGTCCGTTGAGGCAGCTGTCAGAATCTTCGAGCCATTGGAAAAGAACTCCGGTGCGCCACATTCGTCCGTCTCAATGTGGGCACTCTGGGTACAGATAACCGAGTGATAGCTCTGGCACAGCGAGGCCAAAGCAAGGGAATTTGCGGCCGTCCCATTGAAGACGAAGAAGACTTCGCAGTCAGCCTCGAAGAATTCGCGGAAACTGTCTGAGGCGCGCGCTGTCCATTCATCTTCGCCGTAAGCGCTGGCGTGGCCGCTGTTGGCGGCAGCCATGGCCTCCCAGACTTCGGGGCATACGGCGGCGTAGTTATCACTGGCGAACTGTTGTGCGTCCATCGTGGTCCGGTGTGTCATTCCTTTGCAAAGCGCAGAACAAAAGCGCTGACGTGAGCCAGCGCCGGCTTCTCTCCTAATATTAGATGCTTGCGCCTGCCCGCGCCGGCAAGAGGAGAGCAGCCGCCAAGACTTCGCAGGCAGATGGTAGCGCTCAATCTGATATTTTGGTGGAGTGGGCGTACCCGTGCCTGCCGGTTGCTTCTCCCGTCTGATTCGTACTTCTATTCACCTGGCCTGCGTAGAAAGGCCTTTGTCCGAAAGAGGAACTGCTATGTCAGGAACGTATCGCGATTTTCTGGAACTGTCTTACGAAGAGCTTGAAGAAAAAAACCTCGCCATCAAGGACCAGCGAAAAGCCAGAGTCGACGCAGGCAAACTGCAGGAAGAGCGTCTGAAAGACCTGACCGACAACAAGGGCGTGAAGGCTGTCACGGTGCTCTTTAGCGATCTTGAGGGCCGTCTTCACATGCTTGACTACGACAAGAAGTTCCTGGTCGGCAGCTACGACAACCTGACCTTCGACGGTTCTTCGATTCGCGGCTTTACCGCGCAGAAGG
>CALMAP010000064.1:5106-6799 GCA_937859825.1 uncultured Terriglobus sp.
GGTTCTTCTGGACACCGGCGGACATTTTTGGCTCCGGCAAGGTGCTCGTTTTCGGTGAGGTGATTGACAAGAATGGCAGCCCGTACGGAGCTGATCTGCGCGGCATTCTGAAGCAATATGCGAACGCGCAGTACAAAGAGAAGGGCTACACCCTGAATGCTGCTAACGAGATCGAAGGCTTCCTATTCGAGGGCGTAGACGCGGAACGCAATTTCCACAAAACGCAGAGCTTTGAATATGTGAACGCTGGTGGCTACTACCATTCTCTGCCGGGTGATCCACTTCGCGAGTTTATTGACACAGCCGCAGAAGTGCAGCGCGCGATGGGTTTCGAGAATGAGAAGGACCACCCCGAAGTGGCGCCCTCGCAGTTTGAAATCAACTACACCTATGGTGAAGTTGTTGCGGCCGCTGACCAGATCCAGCTCTACAAGTTGATCTGTAGACAGATCGCGACGCAGATGGGCATGACCGCTTCGTTCCTGCCCAAGCCGGTGACCGGCGTTAATGGCAGCGGCATGCACACCAATGTGTCCATCACGAAAGACAAAAAGAACCTCTTCTGGGACCCGAACGGCCAGGAGAAGCTCTCCGAGATGGGCTGGAACTTCATCGACAAGATCCTGACGCATGGCAATGATCTTTGCCTGCTACTGAATGCGAGCGTGAACGCCTATCGCCGGCTTGACCCGCATTTCGAGGCACCGAACCAGATCAAGGCTTCCGCAACAGACCGTGGCTCCATGGTGCGCATTCCCATCGGGAACGAGAAGTCCGCTCGTGTCGAGGTGCGGTCGGTAGGGCCTGACGCGAACCCGTATGCGGTGCTGTACTCCGTCTTTAAGACCGGTCTCGATGGCCAGACCTCCAGCATTGAAAATCTGCGCCAGGCAGAGAGGTATCTACCAGACAACATCTACACAGCGCTGGGAGACTTCCGCAAAGCGGATTGGACAGGGACGCTGCTGGGAGAGGATGTGAAGGCTCGCTACGCTGATCTCAAGCAGGCATCCGCCGACCGCTGCGCACGGCTGCTGGGAACGATCGTGAAGGGCCCGGAAGTGCAGTTCCATCACGATGTTTACAACCAGCTACTCTGGGGTCAGTTCTAAAACACGCAGCGATTGCAACAGGAGGGAAGGCGAAAGCCTTCCCTCTCATCTTTGCAATGAAGAGAGCGGGATGTGGAAGACCAGCCCTGCGCCAAACTGCACACTGCGCTGCCGATTGTCTGTACCGTTGGGCAAGTTTGTTTGAACAAGGGCGACCTGTGCGGCCCGCACCGTGATGAGCGGGGTGGCCTTCCACTCATAAGCCGCACCCACGTGGTAGCTGAACACAGTGGCGGTATCGCTCCGCGGATTTGTGGACTGGAAATTTGCGTCAAAGCCACGTGCAGCCCCGAACAGCGCCTGCGCAAAAAGTCCGTGGTTTCGAGCCAGTGCCATGCGATAACGAGGACCGCCCAGCAGACTCAGCATGCTCAGACCACGTTGCGTCCCCGGCACATTACCGGCGTGACTTCCGGCCAACTCTACCGCAGCCGAGAACGACCTGCCGAGAGCGACCTCCGTGTCGACTGCACCACCCAGCAGCAGAAAACATCCGCACGAACCCGGTGGAGAGTTCGCCTCCGTTGCCGCAAAGCGGATGCTTATGGGTAGCGCTGGAACAGCTCGGTTCTGCGCAACCA
>CALMAP010000065.1 GCA_937859825.1 uncultured Terriglobus sp.
GTGAGCTTTCGCCACTGTACGAGATGGTGAAGGAAGGCATCGATCTGGAAAAGGTAGAGTGGACCGCCCACTAAACCTGAGTCCGGGATAAAGTAGGTGCAAGCGAGTAGATCCACTGCGAGGTGCTAAGCCAATGCATGATGTAGTGATTGTTGGTGTTCCGCTGATCGCGATTCTTGCTGGTATCTTTTTTAGTCGCAGTGACGTAAAAGATTTGCGGGGAGAGATCAAGGATCTTCGGTCTGAGATGCAGTCGCGGTTTACCGAAGTTCAATCCCGATTCAACAAGGTGGAAGATCATTTGGGCCGAATTGATGCAGATCTTCGGCAGTTCTATCACCTGACCGGCAAGCTCGAGGCGCGCATGGATTCCATGGAGAAACGGTCTTAGTCAACGTCTTAGTCCGCAAGTTCCAAGTAGAACTGCGGGCATCTAAATAGCAGCTTTCGCTCAAGGTTCGGTACAGTACAGGAGAAACACCATGGCATACAGCGACAAGGTAGTCGATCACTACGAAAATCCCCGCAACGTCGGCACCCTCGATAAGAGTTCCGCTGAAGTCGGCACCGGTCTGGTCGGCGCGCCGGAGTGCGGCGACGTGATGCGCCTGCAGATCAAGGTCAATCCCGACACCCAGGTGATCGAGGACGCCAAGTTCAAGACCTTTGGCTGCGGCTCCGCCATCGCCAGTTCATCGCTCGCGACCGAGTGGGTCAAGGGCAAGACGGTTGCCGAGGCACTCGCCATCTCCAACACCGAAATCGTGAAGGAGCTTGCGCTTCCTCCCGTGAAGATTCACTGCTCGGTTCTGGCGGAAGACGCGATTCGCGCCGCTATAGGCGACTGGAAGAAGAAGAACAACGTAAACGAGCAGGTTGCTCAGCCAGAACTCGCAGGCGCAGCGAACTAACTTTCTGGAGCAAATTACCTGGCTTCACCCCTGCTCTCATCCCTGTGAGTGCAGGGGTGAGGCCATTGCTGCGACAGTGCAGGAGAAGATATGTCCGTAGTGGGAATCAGCACAAGCACCAGCCAGGAGATGAGCGCCACTGCGCCCGCGACCGGTACGGCCCAGTATTCGAGCCCTATTGTCGAGCCAGTGGCACAGCCTGAAGGCAACGCGAAGGCGCAAAACATCCAGGTGACTGAGAAAGCGCTGAAGCGTATCCGCGCCGCCATGAAGAAGGAAGGTGTGTCGGCGGAGCAGGGCGGCCTTCGCCTCGGCATCACAGGCGGCGGCTGCTCCGGCCTCAGCTACAACATTCGCTTCGATTCCCAACCGCGTGAGCGTGACCGCGTCTACCACTACGAGCAGGAAAGTGACCCGGTTCAGATCTTTGTCGACCCAAAGAGCTTTCTGTATCTAAGCGGTATGGTGCTCGATTTTGAAGAGACGCTGATGCGCCAGGGCTTTAATTTCATCAACCCGCACAGCACCAAAAGCTGCGGTTGCGGCTCCAGCTTCTCCGCATAGCACAAAGACAGAACATTAGGCCCGGACGAGTCCGGACCTTCTTCCCTGCTAGATACCGCGCCCGCGCCCGAAGACGAGATACAGAATCACCAGCAGAACGATAAGGCTAAGACCGCCGCCGCCATAGTAGCCGACGCCTGGACCCATATAGTAGCCGCCGCCTCCGAAGAGAAGCAGGAGCAGGACGAGAATGAGAATGAGTGGCATGGTGAGTCGTGAGATGGCGTTGTCTACTTTTCTGTCGCCTCGATTTCGTAAGAAGCAGATATGCTGAGTTCTGCGTAGCCACGCACCGTCGAGTCGTCCATGGCCACTTATCTGCAAATCGTCGAACGTGAAGGTCTTCCCGCATCCGTCCACACGGAGCGAGTGATCCTCGGCTCCATGCTGTCCGATCCGGTTGCCGTGGTGGACGCGACCGCGCGTCTGTTGTCGGATGACTTCTCTCTCGATTCGCACCGCCGCATTTACGCCGCAATGATTGAACTGGCGGAACTGAGCCACGCCATCGACTACGTCACGGTCATCGCCCAGCTCTCGCAGAAGAAGGAGCTTGAGGCCGTGGGAGGCCGCGCCTACGTGATGTCGCTGACCGAGGACCTGCCAAGGCACCTCTCCGTCGAGCGCTACGTCCAGATCGTCAAGGACAAATCCATCCTGCGGCAACTCATGCAGGTCTGCGAAATGGGGCTGAATCGCGCCGCAGACCAGAGCGAGACCTCCCTCGACATTCTGGGCACGGTCGAAACGCGGCTGCTTGAGATCAGCGACAACGCCATCAAGCGCGGCTTTAGCGACATCGGCCAGATCGTGCAGGAGAGCTTCGGCTCCATCGATCAGCTCTACGAGCAGGGTCGCGAGATCACCGGGCTGGAGACGCACTACACCGAGTTCGATCGCATGACAAGCGGCCTGCAAAAGAGCGACCTGATGATCATCGCCGCGCGCCCGTCCATGGGCAAAACGGCATGGGCCATCAACATCGCGCAGAACTGCGCGGTGCGCGACCAGAAGGTGGTCGCCGTCTTCTCACTGGAAATGTCGAAGGAGTCGCTGCTTCGCCGCATGCTGGCTAGCGAGGCGCTGGTGAACTCCCGCAAGATCCAGACCGGCTTCCTGCCGCGCGAAGACAAGCAGAAGCTGATCAACGCGCTGGACCGGCTGATGAGTTCGCGCATGTTCATTGACGACACGCCCGGCATCACCCTCACGGAGATGCGGGCCAAGGTGCGCCGTCTGAAGCAGCAAGAGGGCGCGCTGGACCTGATCCTGATCGACTACCTGCAACTGATGACCATGGCCGCTGGGCCCGGCGGGCGCCGACCGGAGAATCGCAATCAGGAGGTCTCCGCCATCAGCCGCGGCCTGAAGGCGCTGGCGAAGGAGATGGGCGTGCCCGTAGTTGCCCTCTCGCAGCTCTCGCGCGGTTCCGAGCAGCGCCAGGGCGACAAGAAGCCCCTGCTGAGCGATCTACGTGAGTCGGGTTCCATCGAGCAGGACGCCGATGTGGTCTGCTTCATCCACCGCGAGGAGTACTACGACCGCGAGAACGAGGACATCAAGGGCCAGGCGGAGATCATCATCGCCAAGCAGCGTAACGGCCCTACCGGCTCCATCAAGATGGCGTACCTCGCGGACTACACCCGGTTTGAGAACCTTCAGCAGGGTGGCGGCGATTACTAAGCCTGTTTACCTTCAGGTGTAGTCAGGAGGGAGCCGTGGCCTTCAGGCCACGGAACAAGACGGAAAAGGAGAAGGGCTTTAGCCCTGGTTAACGCATTCCAGGGTTAAAGCCCGCTAATGGTTCTCTTTGTTCAGGGGCCTGAAGGCCCCTGCTCCCTCCTGACTTGATTCGAAAGGGAGACAGCCCCTAATGCTGCACTATATCTAAGGTAAACATCTATAGGAGTACTGCCGATGTGCAGTTCCTTTTCGCGCTCCTTCGTAGTTCTCGCAACGGCTTCGATGTCGGTCACCATTGCGGCCCAAATTAAGTCTGACGTTCGTAAGGGACCGCATGGCCTGAGTGGATACACGGTACTCTTGCCCATACCGAATCAAGGCTACCTGCCGACGAAACTCATCGTTTCTCGTAAGGGAAAGGTGGTCCGCAAGTTCGCCGGGGATCCGTTCGTGTGGAACTGGATGTTCGTGGACGATGGCCGTAAGGTAGCGATTGAAGCTGGGCGGCTACACTTCGTGATGAACTGCTACCTCATAGATATCCGCACGGGCAATGAGAAGACCAACAGGATTGCTTCACCGGACCTCGGGAGGACTCCCCGCAGTGGCTGAAGGATCTGCTGAACAACAAGTAAAAGGGCAAGATATCCGCATCGAAAAGCGTATGCGACACCCGGATTGCCGTCTTCTACCGTTTTCTTTCTTTGCCGCTGTGGCTCTGTTTGCTCCGTGCGCTGTGGCGCAGACCGTGGCTGCGGCACGAGCGCTGCCCATGTGCCCGGCCAATCAAGTCTCACTGGGTACCGACGACGAGAACGGCAACTTTAATGGCATGTCGCACAGCGGCACCCTTCTGGTACTCCGTAACCTGGGCAGTACGCCATGCCGCGTGGATGCTACCCCGCAGGTCACCTTTGCCGATGCCATGCATGACCTTGCCGCAAAAGGCGAGATGCAGGGCGCGCGCTTCATGCATCCCGGCCCCGTTATGCTGCCGGTTGTGATCGCGCCGGGTGCTGAAGTCACATCCAACCTGCGCTGGGTTTCAGGGGAGGTCTACGACAAGAACGTCTGCATTGCTCCGAGCAAGCTGACTCTGAAGATTGGTACGGGTTCGCAAACCGCAGCATTCGGTGGCCATCTCTGCGGCGACGGGGCAAAGGGCGGCGTCACCTATGAGATGACCCGCTTCGCGCCTGACCCTGTGTACAACCCGGCAGCCAAGCCAATCACGCGCTGAACTCTCCAGTGCGAAGGTGACGCTTTGAATCGGCAATAGTCGTATCGCAGACCGAATTCGGCAGCTTATACCAGCATGCCAGCGCAAGCAAGGCAATCAGAGCAAGACACTTGATTTGCGCGGAGAACGCCGCACCCGAGTGGATGGCTTCTGACTCGAAGGAAAACAGGATTCCGAAGCAGATGAAGTAAGCAGTAAAAACCCTTTCAGACAATGACTTTTTGCTCTTGTCTACGGCGTAAAGGACGAGCAGAACAAAAGGCACATATAAGTGCATCAACGTATAGTCGTGGGATGTCGGGGGCAAAAGTACGGCTACAACAGAGAGACTGAGTATCTGGTTGAGCAGTGGAAGACGCCTGATTCGCAGGAAGTAGAGCAGAATGCCGAAACTCCCAACTGCAAGTAAGTAAAGAGATAAGACCTTCTCCGGGGCCCTTCTAGTCCCGGCAGTGAAAAACAATCTCTTGATAAAGCCGAAAATCGAATGGTCGAAGCTGGTTTCCAAAGGCAGATAGTGGAGCATAAAGTGCTCCCGATTATCAGCCAAACCTGCAGCGATTCCGTGTGAAGCGACAGCAACGGAAGGCCCGAGGATCCAAAGGGACGCAAAATTGATAGCGGCAATAGAGAGAACGCCCACGATCATTGGTTTCCAATGTTTCCGTGACAAAAAGAGTGCGAAATACACTCCCGGAAAGATTTTCATGGACGTGGCGATACCGAAGAGGATCGCAGCCGTGTAGAGGTAGCCGCTTAGATAACAGTATGTGGCGCCCGCAATGAGCAGGAATATGTAGATTTCAACATTCCCCTGCCGGTACGCAAACCAGAAGGGAAACGAAAACAGCAGCGTGAGCGCCGTAAAGCTGGCTGCGCTAAGCCAACTTATACCTCGGGTGACAAGCTTGCGGGTAAACCAGGCAGCCGAGGCAGCCGTAGGTACCCAGGCCGTTAGAATAAGGAGCCGTAAGTCGTGTCTGAAGAGGTAGAGCGCTTTATAGAGAAAGGCAACTGGTGCTGGGTAGGCAAATAGTGGACCCAGCCTTGGATCCGGCGAGAAAAACAGTGCCTCGCGGAAGTGAAGGAAGCGATAAAAGTAAGTTCTTAAATCAGGTTGCCCGGGCGACGGGGTCAAAGGATTGTTGTAGGGGTAGCCCAGGTGCAAGCGAAACCTGCAGATTGCAATAAAAACAGCAGCAGCAATGCCCAGAAAAGCATTGATGAACAAGAACAGCTTGACAGGTGCCGGAAGAGGACGGCTTTCAGCGCCGTTCAAGCTCATAAATAGGTCCTCGGGTTATCCTCTGATATAGGCGCTCATTGCCAGGAGTGCGCTTCCGCTCCGTCACCTTGACTTCAGAATGGATAAAAAGAGTTTTTCATGGCCGATAGCCGAATTGCAATTCTTGGTGCGGGCTTTGCCGGCATGGCAGCCGCCCAGGCTCTGAAGGACCTTGACTGTGTCGTGTATGAAGCGCGGTCGCATGCCGGGGGGCACTCTTCCTCGCACAACATCGGAAACGGCTTCATCTTCGATGAAGGACCCCATGTCTCATTCACCCCATACGATCGTGTGCGTGATTTCCTTTCACGCAGCGTGAATGACGCTTTTTTCGAGTACCCCACCTACGCGACGAACTACTATCAGGGCCACATCCTGAAACACCCGGTCCAGTGCAATCTATACGGTCTGCCCACGGACCTGATCACCCGCTGCATCGCCGACTTTGTGCGTGCGCAATATGAAGA